>JBDSLQ010000196.1:0-6870 GCA_039916285.1 Caldimonas sp. | reverse complement strand
CCTTCGTCGCCCGCTTCGACACCCTGAGAATGACCGACGTCGAGGCGGTCGGCGGCAAGAACGCCTCCCTCGGCGAAATGATCAGCCAGTTGAGCGAGTCCGGCGTCCGCGTGCCGGGCGGCTTCGCGACGACGGCGCACGCGTTTCGAACCTTTCTCGCCGAAGGCGGCCTGACGCGTCGCATCGCGGAGCGCCTCGCCTCGCTCGACACCGACGACGTGCGCGCCCTCGCCGCCGCCGGCGCCGAGATCCGGGGCTGGATCGAGGCGCAGCCGCTCCCGCCGGCGTTCGAGGCCGAGGTCCGGCGCGAGTTCGAGCTTCTCGCCGCCGATCACCCCGACGCGACCTTCGCCGTGCGATCGTCGGCGACCGCGGAAGACTTGCCCGAGGCCTCGTTCGCCGGCCAGCAGGAGACGTTCCTCAACGTCTCCGGCATCGACGGCGTGCTGGCGCGCATGCACGAAGTCTTCGCCAGCCTCTACAACGACCGCGCGATCAGCTACCGCGTCCACAAGGGCTATGCGCACGGCGACGTCGCGCTCTCGGCCGGAATCCAGCGGATGGTGCGCAGCGACCTCGGCTCGGCCGGCGTGATGTTCACGATCGATACCGAAAGCGGCTTCGCCGACGTCGTCTTCATCACCTCGAGCTACGGCCTCGGCGAAACCGTCGTGCAGGGCGCCGTCAATCCCGACGAGTTCTACGTCCACAAGCCGGCGCTCAGGAACGGCAAGCAGGCCATCATCCGCAGGAACCTCGGCTCGAAGCTGATCCGGATGGCGTACGCCTCGCCGCAGGACCGGTCGGCGACCGGCAAGCTCGTGGCGACGATCGACACCGCGACCGAGCAGCGAAACCGCTATTCCCTGTCGGACGACGATGTCGCCGAGCTGGCCCGCTACGCACTCGTCATCGAGCAGCATTACGGCAGGGCGATGGACATCGAGTGGGGCAAGGACGGCGTCGACGGCGAGCTCTACATCCTGCAGGCGCGCCCGGAGACGGTGAAGAGCCAGGCGGCGGGAAAGGCCGAGCAGCGTTACGCCTTGAAGGGCAGCGGCACGGTCCTCGTCGAGGGGCGTGCCATCGGCCAGAAGATCGGCACCGGGCCGGTCCGCATCGTCGACTCGGTCGCCGACATGGACCAGGTCCAGGCCGGCGACATCCTCGTCACCGACATGACCGATCCCAACTGGGAGCCGGTCATGAAGCGGGCGAGCGCCATCGTCACCAACCGCGGCGGGCGGACCTGCCACGCCGCCATCATCGCGCGCGAGCTCGGCATCCCGGCGGTGGTCGGCTGCGGGGACGCGACCTCGGTGCTGAAGGAGGGGGCGCTCGTCACCGTCGCCTGCTCGGAGGGCGACACCGGCTATGTCTACGACGGCCTGCTCGAGACCGAGGTCACCGAGGTCGAGCGCGGCGAGCTGCCGTACTCGCCGGTGAAGATCATGATGAACGTCGGCAATCCGCAGCTGGCCTTCGACTTCGCGCAGATGCCGAACTCGGGCGTCGGCCTGGCGCGGCTCGAGTTCATCATCAACAACAACATCGGCGTCCACCCAAAGGCGATCCTCGACTACCCGAACATCGACAGCGACCTGAAGAAGGCGGTCGAGAGCGTCGCCCGCGGCCACGCCTCGCCGCGCGCGTTCTACGTCGACAAGCTCGTCGAGGGCATCGCGACGATCGCGGCCGCGTTCTGGCCGAAGCCGGTGATCGTGCGGCTGTCCGACTTCAAGAGCAACGAATACAAGAAGCTGATCGGCGGCTCGCGCTACGAGCCCGAGGAAGAAAACCCGATGCTCGGCTTTCGCGGCGCGTCGCGCTACGTCAGCGAGTCGTTCGGCGAGGCGTTCGCGATGGAGTGCGAGGCGCTGGTGCGGGTGCGCCGCGAGATGGGCTTCGCCAACGTCGAGGTGATGGTGCCTTTCGTTCGCACGCTCGGCCAGGCCGAGCGCGTCGTCGCCATGCTCGCCGAGCACGGCCTGAGGCGCGCCAGCGCCGGCGGGACCGACGGCCTGAAGGTGATCATGATGTGCGAGGTGCCGAGCAACGCCGTTCTCGCCGAGAGCTTCCTCGAGCATTTCGACGGCATGTCGATCGGCTCGAACGACCTGACCCAGCTGACGCTCGGCCTCGACCGCGACTCCGGCCTCGAGCTGCTCGCGCGCGACTTCGACGAGCGCGATCCCGCCGTCAAGGCGCTGATCTCGCGCGCCATCGCCGCCTGCCGCGCGACCGGCAAGTACATCGGCATCTGCGGCCAGGGGCCGAGCGATCACCCCGATTTCGCCGACTGGCTGGCCGACGAAGGCATCGTCTCGATCTCGCTCAACCCGGACAGCGTCGTCGAGACCTGGAAGCGCCTGGCGACGCGCCGCAACGTCGTCTGACGAGGCGCTGCGCCATGGCGCGGCTCAGAGGAGCCGCGCCATGTGCAGCTTGTCGTGGTAGCGGCTGCCGATCCTGATCGCGCGCCGCAAGAGGCCGTAGGGCGCGAAGCCGTGGCGCTCGTAGAGGCGCACCGCGCCGGCGTTTTCGGCGGTGACGGAGAGGGTCAGCATCTCGAGCCCGGCCTGGCGTGCCTCGGCGATGCAGGCTTCTAGAAGGAGCGCGCCGAGGCCGACGCCGCGCGACTCGGGCCGCACCATCATGCCGATGATGTGGCCGATGTGGCGCACCTTGAGCCGCTCCTCGCGCTCGCAGCCGATCGCGCCGGCGAGCCGCTTGCTGCGCCAGGCGCCGAGAACGAACTGGCCGCCGTCGCGACGCTCGAGCCCGAGCCGATGCAGGTAGTCGGTGGGCTCCTTGTGCGCATCGCTCTCGGCGTCCGACGTGAACGCTTCCGGATGAAGCGCCAGCATCTCGTCGCGCAAGCGCTTGTAGTCGGCGAGGTCGGCTGCGCCGAGCGGGCGGATATCGGCGCCTTCGCTCACCCGCCGATGTAGTGCATTTCGACGCGGCGCTCCGCGCCGGCCGGCGCGGGCGGCGCTGCGCTGCGCAGCTCGGAATAGCGATCGGCCCGCTCGTGCCAGATGAGGCCGATCGCCGCCGCGATCTCGGCGTCGCTGGCGCCGCCGCGCACGAAGGCGCGCAGGTCGTGGCCGCGGCTCGCGAACAGGCACAGGAAGAGCTTGCCTTCGGTCGACAGGCGCGCCCGGTTGCAGTCGCTGCAGAAAGCCTTGGTGACGCTCGAGATCGTGCCGATCTCGCCGGCGACGCCGGCCTCGGCCCAGCGCCAGCGCTCGGCCGTTTCGCCGGGCGCGGCGGCCGGGAGCGGGGCGAGCGCGAATTGCGCGGCGATGCGCTCGACGACTTCGGCGGACGGCATCACCTCGTCCATGCGCCAGCCATTGGTCGCACCGACATCCATGTACTCGATGAAGCGAAGGGCGACGTCGCGGCCGCGGAAATGGCGAGCCATCGGCAGGATCTCGCTGTCGTTGGTGCCGCGCTTGACGACCATGTTGACCTTGATCGGCCCGAGCCCGGCGCGCTCGGCGGCGTCGATGCCGCGCAGGACGTCGGCGACCGGGAAGTCGGCGTCGTTCATGCGCCGGAAGATCGTGTCGTCGATGGCGTCGAGACTCACGGTGACGCGGCGGAGCCCGGCCGCCTTCAGCGCCGCCGCCTTGCGCTCGAGGATCGAGCCGTTGGTCGTGAGGGTCAGGTCGAGCCGGCCGCCCTCCGCGTCCGGCAGCTCGGCGAGCATCGCCACCAGCCGCTCCAGGTTGCGGCGCAGGAGCGGCTCGCCGCCGGTGAGGCGGATCTTCTTCACCCCATGAGCGACGAAGAGCGCCGCGACGCGGACGATCTCCTCGAAGGAGAGCAGTGACGATTGCGGCAGGAACGTGTAGTCGCGGTCGAACACCTCCTTGGGCATGCAGTAGCTGCAGCGGAAATTGCACCGGTCCGTGACCGAGATTCGCAGGTCCCGCAGCGGCCGATGCAGTCTGTCGACGAGCTCGCCGCTCGGCGCGATCCAGTGCGCCGGGATGATCGGCGCGCTCGCGCGATAGCGGTGATCGGCGACGGCGATGACTTTCCCGCTCATGCGTCGATTGTGCCCCCGCGGCCCTCGCGGGGCGACGCCAAGAACTTGTGGCCGAGGCTAGCTGCCGGCGACAGCGACCGGCGGTGCCGGTGCGGCGCTGGCCGGATCGAAGCCGACGGCAGCGCTGGCGCGGCGAGCACCGGTGAATCGCTTGGCCCAATAGGCGAAGGTCATGTCCTCGGTGCGAACGCTCTGGCCCGGGCGCGGCGAGTGAACGAAGCGGTTGCCGCCGACGTAGATGCCGACATGCGAGAAGGTGCTCTTCAAGGTGTTGAAGAAGACGAGGTCGCCGGGTCGCAGGTCCTCGCGACTGACGGCGATGAGGTTCGGCGCAACGGCCTGCTCGTCGGCACGCCGCGGCAGGACGAGGCCCAGGCTCATCTCGAAGACGTGCCGCGTGAAGCCGCTGCAGTCGAAGCCGCCCTCGGCCGACGTGCCGCCGCGCCGATAGCGGACGCCGACAAGGTCCATGGCGGCGACGGTGAGGCTCGCGGCGCGATCGTGGACCCGGCGCAGCAGGCCCGGTTTCGCGCCGTCGCTCGACGCCCCAGGTGCCGGGTCGCCCATCAGCCCGTGCTCGACGAGAAGCTTCGTCATCGGATCGAATGCCTCGTCAGGCTGCGCCCACGCCGCATCTGCCATGACGCAGAAAACGCACGCCGCGGCGACACCTCGAAGGACGCGGCGGGGCACGGTCGGAGCGATTCGCATCGGCGCGCAGCATAGGCGAGGGTCGAGCGGGGCGTCAACCGTCGAAACGATGCCTTACCTTGTTGCTGCGCTATCGTCCCCGCGAGCGGCAAATGCCCGCGAAACCGGGAGGAGCGACATGTTCAAGGCCTTGATTCTCGAGAAGGACGAGGGCGGCTTTCGCGCCTCGGTGCGCGACGTCGACGAGGCCGGGCTGCCGGAGGGCGACGTCATGGTGAGCGTCGAGTACTCGACGCTCAACTACAAGGATGCGCTGGCGATCACGAACAAAAGCCCGATCGTGCGCAGCTGGCCGATGGTCGCGGGCATCGACGGTGCCGGCACGGTGCTGGCGTCGAGCCACCCGTCCTGGAAGGCGGGCGACAAGGTCGTCAACAACGGCTGCGGTGTCGGCGAGACGCGCTGGGGCTGCCTGGGCGAGCGGGCGCGATTGAAAGGCGACTGGCTGGTCGCGTTGCCGTCGTCGCTGTCGGCGCGCCAGGCGATGGCGATCGGCACCGCCGGCTACACCGCGATGCTCGCCGTCCTCGCGCTCGAGAAGCACGGCGTCGAGCCGGGCAACGGCAGCGTGCTCGTGACGGGCGCGACCGGCGGCGTCGGCAGCGTCGCGATCGCGCTGCTCGCGCGCCTCGGCTACCAGGTCGCCGCGGCGACCGGCCGGCCGCAGGAGGAAGCGTACTTGCGCGAGCTCGGCGCGAACGAGATCGTCGCGCGCGTCGAGCTGGGCGCGCCGGGCAAGCCGTTGCAGAAGGAACGCGGGGCCGCGGCGATCGACGCGGTCGGCAGCCACACGCTCGCCAACGCCCTGGCGCAGACGCGCTACGGTGGCATCGTTGCCGCGTGCGGCCTGGCCCAGGGCTTCGATCTGCCGTCGACGGTGATGCCCTTCATCCTCCGCGCCGTGACGCTGGCGGGGATCGACAGCGTCATGGCGCCGCTCGCGCTGCGCCAGGAAGCGTGGCGTCGCCTCGCCGGCGGTCTCGACGCGGGCACGCTGGACCTCATCACCGAGGAAACCGGCCTCGACGATGCAATCGCCAAGGCCGGCGCGCTGCTGTCGGGCGGCGTTCGCGGCCGCGTCGTCGTCCGGATCTGAAGCCGCGCGCTGTTACCGGATCAGCTGCGAAAGCCGTCTGAACTTCGGGTGCTGGCTCGTGCCGAGCCACTCGAAGATGACCATCTCGGTCGTGACGATGTCGGCACCGAGCTTTCTCGCACGTTCGGTCGCGGCCAGTCGATCGTGCGGCCGGCGCGAGCCCACCGCATCGGCGACCCATTTCACGGCGTGACCCGCCTCGAGCAGGCCGGCGACGGTCTGCATGACGCAGACGTGCGCCTCGCAGCCGGCGACGACCAGCGTGTCGCGACCCGCGGGCAGGCGGCGCAGGAAACCTTCCTCGGCCGGCGCCGAGAAGTGGAACTTGGCCAGTGTCGTGTCGCAGAGCGCGGCAATCTCGGGAACGAGGGGGCCGAGGCCGTCGGGGTTCTCCTCGGTGCCGATGACGTGAATGCCGAGCTCGCGCGCTGCAGTCGCGAGCTGGACGCAGCGGCGCACGACCATTTCGCCCTCGTGGATGGCCGGCATCAGCCGCACCTGGGGATCGACGATCAGCAGCGTGCATTCGTCGGGCTTGCAGAGGACACTCATCGCCGCGCTCCTTCGGATCGTCCATTCTGGGTCATGCCGCCAGGGTCGGCACAATCGGCGACGAGATTGCCAGGAGAGACACGATGCTGATGAGCTCCGCCGACTACCGGGAATCGCTGCGCCGTCATTCGCCGCGCGTCTTCGTCAACGGCGAGCGGGTCGAGTGCGTCGCCGACGCGGCGGCGCTGCAGCCGGGAATCAACGCGCTCGGCCTTACCTACGACTTCGCACTGCGCGAAGAGCTGGCGCCGATCATGCGCGCCGTCGAGGCTTCGAGCGGCAAGACGGTCAACCGCATGCTGCACGTCGACCGGAGCAGCGCCGACTTGCTCAACAAGCTCGAGGCGGTTCGCGTCCTGTGCCAGGAAACCGGTTGCGCGCAGCGCTATCTGGCCCACGACGCGTTCACCGCCCTGGTCCAATCGACCGCGCGCATCGACGCCGACAAGGGCAC
>JBDSLQ010000195.1:0-2631 GCA_039916285.1 Caldimonas sp. | reverse complement strand
ACGGCGATCAGCCATCAGATACGGTTGCTGGAAGCGCATTGCGACCAGCTCCTGTTCCGGCGACGGCCCCGCCCCCTCGCGCTCACCCCGGCGGGAGCGTTGCTGGCGCCGGGCATCACGGAAGGTCTACAAAACTTCAGCGACGCCTGGCGCCGGCTGGATGCGGCAGGCGAGGCGATGGTGCTGAGGGTGACCGCGACCAACGCCTTTGCGTCGCGTTGCCTGCTGCCTCTCCTCCCGGCGTTGAGGGCTACGCACCCGACACTCAAGCTGGAAATCATCGGCGTCGACACTGTGCAGTCCCTGCAGGCCGGGGAGGTTGATGTCGCGGTGCGCTACGCCCGGCAGCTACCGAAAGACGGCGTCGCCGTCGAACTGGCGCGCGATACTTTCCACGCGGTGGCGAGCCCGAGCTTGCTGGGACCGAAGACTGGGATCTTGTCCGTGCCGGACATACTTCGCCTCCCCCTCATCGAGACGGGCTGGCCTGATAACGACACCGAGGCGCCGAGGTGGTCCCGCTGGATCGAGCTGGCCAGCAGCGGCGCGGCGGGCCGAAAGCCCAAGCCGAAGGCACCCATCCTCTTTTTCCGCGAGGAACTCCACGCCATACAGGCTGTGATCGCGGGACAGGGTGTGGGCATCTGCAGCGACATCCTGGTTCGGCACGAGCTCGCCTCTGGCGAATTGGTCCGTGTGTCGGATGTCCCACTCGATGGCTATGGATTCTATTTCGTCCACAGGCGGGGCGACTCTCGCAAGGCGGCGCTCGCGGCCTTGCGCGCGGCGCTGATGTCCGCTGTTGGCGCTTAGTCATCTGGCGTCGCGGGTCTCGGGTGACCCAGCGTGAGCGTGCTGCGCAACAGGCGCATCGATCCCACAGGTCGGCCGTCCGGCCGCACCACGCTAGCGGCGCAGTTCGCCTGCAGGCGCGCTCAGGCCGCGCACCGCACCGCGGGCAGCGTCGAAGCCTTGCGCGACGATCTGCTCCTTCCACGCGTCGGTGTCCGTGTAGAAGGCGTCCCGCACCTGTTGCTTGATGCTGCGCCGGGTCGCGTCGTCGGCCTCGGGGTGGTTCTCGAGCCACTGGTCGGCGCGCAGCGCCAGCATCACCTCTGCCTGCGGCAAGGTGCCGTATTCGAGGGCGATCGCGGTGTACTCGGCCTGCGCGCACTCCTCGTGCGCGGCCAGCATCATCAGGCCGGTGAGCACCGCCGAGCTCGACGAGCCGTCGTAGATCGAGGTGATGTCGCCCCACCACGCCTTCGCCCGGGCGAAGGCGGCGGCGTCGTCGCGGCAGGCGAAGATGCGCTCGCCGTGCCCGCTCGGGCCGAGCCCGGTGTGGACGTCGATCCAGGCCAGCCGCTCGCACCGGCCGGCGTGGTGGCGCAGCACCTGGCGCAGCGTCGCGTGGCTCCACGTCGGCTCGCTGCCGCCGTAGAACAGACCGTCGGGATGGCGATACTGGCCGCCCGAGATGGCTTGCTGCAGCGCACGTTCGCCGTGCGCGGCGACGAAGCGCTCGAGCGTCGCCGCCGTCGCCGCATCGACAGGCCAGGTCGTGGGGACGATGGCCGCGGCCAGCTCGTCGTAGCGGTCGTTGGCCGGTGCCGGCGCGGCAAAGTCGCGGAAGTTGCGGTTCAGGTCGACGTTCTCGTGCGTCGTCCTGCGCCACCAGGAAAAGCCGTGCGGGTTGAGGCCGTGGATGTAGACGACGGCGACACCGGCGTCGTGTGCGGCCTGGTGCCAGCCGCCGTCGCCCAGCAGGGCCACCTGCACGCCCGAGCCGCAGAAGCCTTCGACGCCGTGGCAGGCGCTGCTGACGACCAGCACCGACTTCGCGTTCATCGGCCCGTCGCGGGCGACGTCCATGGCGAGCATCTCGCCGTCTCGTCCCGGCAGCGGATGGACGTGCGTCTCGACGCCGAGGCCGCACGAGCGCGCCGCCGCGAAGAACTTGTCGCGCGCCTCGGCGTAGCTCTGGGCAAAGCAGCCTGGGGCGTCGATCATCGGCTCAGCGCTGGGATGCAGCCAACCAGGCTTCGGCCAGTCGAACCCAGAGCGAGCCGCCGAGCGGAATCAGCTCGTCGTTGAAGTCGTAGCTCGGGTTGTGCAGCATGCACGGCCCCATGCCGTGGCCGCTCTGTCGGTGCGTGCCGTCGCCGTTGCCGATCAGGAAGTAGCAGCCGGGCTTTTCGAGCAGGAAGTAGCTGAAGTCCTCGGCGCCCATCGTCGGCTCGAACTCGATCACGTTCTCGGCGCCGACCATCTCGGTCATCACGCGGCGCGCGAACTCGGTCTCTGCCGGGTGGTTGATCGTCGGCGGGTAGTTGCGCTTGAAGTGGAACTCGCACTCGGCGCCGAACGCCGCGCAGGTGTGCTCGGCGACTTCCCGCATGCGCTTCTCGATCAGGTCGAGCACCTCGAGCGTGAAGGTGCGCACCGTGCCCTGCATCTCGCAGCTGTCGGGGACGACATTGGTCGCCTCGCCGGTGTGGATCATCGTCACCGAGATCACGCCGGCGTCGATCGGCCGCTTGTTGCGGCTGATGATGGTCTGGAACGCGTTGACGATCTGGCACGCGACCGGCACCGGGTCAATGCCGTTGTGCGGCATCGCCGCGTGCGAGC
>JBDSLQ010000194.1:0-7094 GCA_039916285.1 Caldimonas sp. | reverse complement strand
GCGTCGCCTGGATGCTGGCACTCGGCTGGGGGCTCGCCGCGGCCATCGGCGCGGTCGCCGGAATGATGGTCGCGCCGATCGTCTATCTCGATCCGAACATGATGGCAGGCGTCCTGTTGTATGCGTTCGCGGCCGCCCTGATCGGCGGCATCGACAGCCCCGGCGGCGCGGTGATCGGCGGCTTCCTGGTCGGCGTGCTCGAGAACGTGCTCGGCGCCTACGTCGTCGGCAACGAGCTGAAGCTCGCGGTCGCGCTGGTGCTGATCATCGGCGTCCTGCTGGTCAAGCCCTCGGGCTTGTTCGGCTCGGTCCAGGTGACACGCGTGTGAGCGAGATCGCCGCTTCGGTCACGGCGGCGCCGGCGATCGACGCCGGCCGGCGCCGCCTGCGGTCGATCGGCCTGGCGCTGCTGATCGTGCTCGCATGCGCGCTGCCGTTCGTGGTCAGCAACTACCGGACGTTCCAGTTCACCCTGGTCCTGGTGTATGCGATCGCGCTCCTCGGCCTCAACATCCTGACCGGCTACAACGGCCAGATCTCGATCGGCCACGGCGCGTTCTATGCGATCGGCGCGTACGTGGCGGCGATCCTGATGGATCGCTTCGGCGTGCCGTACTGGGCGACGTTGCCGGTCGCCGGCGTGCTGTGCCTCGTCGTCGGCTTCCTCTTCGGCCTGCCGGCGCTGCGGCTCGAGGGCCACTACCTCGCGCTGGCGACCTTCGCGCTTGGCGTCACCATGCCGCAGCTGCTGAAGAACAAGTACGTCGAGAGCTGGACGGGCGGAGTGCAGGGGATCGTCATCGTCAAGCCCGACGCACCCTTCGGCCTGAAGCTGAGCCCGGACCAGTGGCTGTACCTATTCACGCTCGCCGTGACGATCGTCATGTTCGTGATCGGCTGGAACCTGGTGCGCGGGCGGGTCGGCCGGGCGCTCGTCGCGATCCGCGACCAGCCGATCGCCGCCGCCGCGATGGGAATCGACACCGCCCTCTACAAGTCGCTCGCCTTCGGCGTCAGCGCCATGTACACCGGCATCGCCGGCGCGCTCGGCGCCATCGCGGTCCAGTTCGTCGCCCCCGACAGCTTCGGCGTCGGCTTGTCGCTCAGCCTTCTCATCGGCATCGTCATCGGCGGGCTGGCCTCCATCCCGGGCGCCATCTACGGGGCGCTCTTCATCCAGTTCATCCCCAACGTGGCCGACCAGATCTCCAAGGCGGCACCCTGGGCGATTTACGGTATCTTCCTGATCGGGTTCATGTTCCTGATGCCGATGGGCATCAACGGTGCGATCCGCCTCGGCTGGGCACGGATTCGCAATCGCAAGTCGGCCCAGCGAGAAGGCGGTTGAAGCACCGCCGCCACCCGGAGACCATCATGTCAGTCCAGAAACTGCTTGCGGGCGCAGCCGCCATCGCCGCACTCGCTCTTGCGGCGGTTCCCGCTGCCGCCCAGAAGAAGTACGACCCGGGGGCCTCCGACTCGGAGATCAAGATCGGCCAGACGATGCCCTACAGCGGTCCGGCCTCGGCGTACGGAACGATCGGCAAGGCCGAGGCCGCGTACTTCAAGATGATCAACGAGCAGGGGGGCGTCAACGGCCGCAAGATCAACTTCATCACCCTCGACGACGCTTACAGCCCGCCGAAGACGGTCGAGATGGTGCGCCGGCTGGTCGAGCAGGATGAAGTGCTGCTCGTCTTCCAGACCCTCGGCACGCCTTCGAACACGGCGATCCAGAAGTACATGAACGCGAAGAAGGTGCCGCAACTGTTCGTCGCCACCGGCGCGACCAAGTGGAACGACCCGACCGGCAATCCGTGGACGATGGGCTGGCAGCCGAATTACCAGACCGAGACGTCGATCTACGCCAAGCACATCCTGCAGACCAAGCCGAACGCCAAGATCGCCGTGCTCTACCAGAACGACGACTACGGCAAGGACTACCTGAAGGGCCTGAAGGACGGGCTGGGCGACAAGGCGAAGTCGATGATCGTCGCCGAGGTGTCGTACGAGGTCAGCGAGCCGACCGTCGATTCGCAGGTCGTGCAGCTGCAGGGCTCGGGTGCCGACGTCTTCGTCAACATCACGACACCGAAGTTCGCTGCTCAGGCGATCCGCAAGGCCCACGACATCGGCTGGAAGCCGGTGCAGTATCTGAACAACGTGTCGGTCGGCGTCGGCAGCGTGCTGACCCCGGCCGGGCTCGACAAGTCGGTCGGCCTCATCTCCACCAACTACATCAAGGACCCGACCGACACGCAATGGGCGAACGATCCGGGAATGGCGAAGTGGATCGAGTTCATGAAGAAGCACTACCCGGACGGCAGTCTGATCGACAACACCAACGTCTACGCCTACACCGTCGCGCAGACGCTGGTCCAGGTGCTGAAGCAGTGCGGCGACAACCTGACTCGAGAGAACGTGATGAAGCAGGCGGCGAGCCTCAGGGATTTCGCGCCCGACACGCTGCTCCCGGGGATCAAGATCAACACCGGGCCGAAGGACTTCGCGCCGATCGAGGGCGTGCAGCTGGCGCGCTTCGACGGCAAGAGCTGGGTCCGGTTCGGCAACGTGATCTCGGCGGACGCCCGCTAGCACGGTCCGGGGGCGGCGCCCCCACGGCGCCCGCGCCGCGGCGGCGGCGGTCGTCGCGGCTTGTCATCGAATCGTCGCGCAACGTTCATACACTTCCCAAATGAACGAGACGGCGGCGCGGCCGCGCGCGGCGATGCCGCCTCTGCTCAACCGCGAGCGCGCGGTCCTCGAGTTCAACCGGCGCGTCCTCGCCCAGGCGCGCCGTGCCGACGTGCCGCTGCTCGAGCGGCTGCGCTATGTCTGCATCGTCTCGTCCAACCTTGACGAGTTCTTCGAGGTCCGCTTCACCGATTGCCTGGAGGCGTCGCGCCGCCCCGACAGCGGCACGACCCCGGCCGACATCGATGCGCTGGCCGCCGATGCCCACGCGCTCTTCGACGAGCAGTACGCGGTCTTCAACGACGAGGTGATGCCGGCGCTCGCCGAGCAGGGCATCCGCATCCTCAACCATGCCGACCGCAACGGCGCCGAGCGGCGCTGGGTCGCCGCCTTCTTCGAGGCCCAGGTCCGGCCGCTGCTGGTACCGGTCGGCCTCGATCCGTCGCATCCATTCCCGCAGGTCGCCAACAAGTCGCTCAACTTCATCGCCCGCCTCGCCGGCAAGGATGCGTTCGGGCGCCGCAACACGGTCACCATCGTGAAGGTGCCCCGGGTCCTGCCGCGGGTGATCGAGCTACCGCGATCGCGCTCCCGAAAGGGGCAGTCGTTCGTGCTCCTGACGAGCGTGATCCGGGCTCACCTCGGCTCGCTCTTTCCCGGCCGCGAGGTCGAGGCGTTCTCGCAGTTCCGGATCACGCGCGACTCCGACCTCGAGGTCGACGCCGACGTCACCAACCTGCGCCAGGCCTTGCGCTCGGGCCTGACGACGCGCCATTTCGGCGAGGCGGTCCGGCTCGAGGTCGTCAACACCTGCCCGCCCGAGCTGTCGGCGTTCCTGCTCCAGCAGTTCGGCCTCTCGGAGCTGGCGCTCTATCGCGTCAACGGGCCGGTGAACCTGGTGCGGATGAACGAGCTCATCGATCTCGCCAAGGCGCCGGCGCTGCGCTTTCCGCCGTTCGAGTCGGCCCCGCCGGCGACCCTGCGGCGCGGCCAGCCGATGTTCGACCGCATCCGCCGCGGCGCCTTGCTCCTGCACCATCCGTTCGAGTCGTTCGATCCGGTCGTGCGCTTCCTGCGCGAAGCCGTGAACGACCCCGACGTGCTCGCGATCAAGCAGACGATCTACCGCGCCGGCAGCGTCTCGCCGCTGATGGACCTGCTGATCGAGGCGGCGCGGCGCGGCAAGGAGGTGATGGTGGTGGTCGAGCTGAAGGCGCGCTTCGAGGAGGAGGCCAACATCAACTGGGCAGAGCGGCTCGAGGCGGTCGGCGCGCAGGTCGTCTACGGCGTTGTCGGCCTGAAGACGCATGCCAAGCTGCTGCTCGTGACGCGGCGCGAGAAGGACGGCCTGAAGCGCTACGCCCACCTCTCGACCGGGAACTACAATCCCTCGACCGCGCGCCTTTACACCGACATCGGCTACTTCAGCGACGACGACGAGCTCAGCGCCGACATCGACGCCGTGTTCCAGCAGCTTGCCAGCCTCGGCCGCACCCGGCCGCTGCGGATCCTGCTGCAGGCTCCGTTTACCCTGCACCGGCAGATGCTCGCGAACGTGGCCCGCGTCGCGGAGGCGGCCGCGGCCGGGCGCACCGCGCGCATCGTCGTCAAGATCAACGCGCTCACCGACCAGCCGCTGATCGTGGCGCTGGTCGCCGCCGGGCATGCGGGCGCGCAGATCGACCTGATCGTGCGCGGTGCCTGCATCCTGCCGCCCGGCATCGCCGGCGCCACCGACCGCATCCGGGTCCGTTCGATCGTCGGCCGCTTCCTCGAGCATTCGCGCATCGCCTACTTCCGCTGGGACGACGGCGAAGACGACGAGGCGGTCTACCTCTCGAGCGCCGACTGGATGGGCCGGAACATGTTCGGCCGGGTCGAGGTGGCGTGGCCGGTGCGCCATCCGGCCCTGCGCCAGCGCGTCATCGACGAATGCCTCGTCCCGTACCTGCACGACAGCAAGGACGCATGGCTGCTGCGCAGCGACGGCACGTACCATCCGGTCGGAACCGGCGCCGTCTCGGCGCAGGAGGCCCTGATGCAACGCTTCGACGCGGCGAGCTGACGATGGACCTGATCCTCTGGCGCCATGCCCAGGCCGAGGACGCGCGTGGCGGCGACGACCTCGGGCGCGCGCTGACCCCCCTCGGCCACGACCAGGCCGAGCGGATGGCGGCGTGGCTGGGGCCGCGCCTGCCGCCTGGCGTGCGCATCCTTGCCAGTCCGGCGCGGCGCTGTCAGCAGACGGTCGCGGCGCTGGCACTCCCCGCGACCACGGTCGAGGCGATCGCGCCGGGCGCGAGCGCCGAGGCGCTGCTCTTGGCGACGGGTTGGCCGGGCGGCACCGGCGCGGTCCTCATCGTCGGTCACCAGCCGACGCTGGGCGAGGCGGCGACGCGCGCCTTGGGGGAGCCGGCGGGCGGCAGGTCGATCGCGAAGGGCGCGGTGTGCTGGCTGCGCAGCGGCGCGGGCGGCTCGGCCGCCGAGGTGCACGCGCTGCAGTCGCCGGGCCGTCTCTAGCGGGCGGTCTCCACGGCCTGCGAGTCGCTTTCCGCCACGACCAGTTTCGGCGCCAGCGCCAGCCCTGTCTTCGCCCACGCGTCGACCTCGTCGCGCAGCAGGTGCACGGCGCGCGGGTTCGCCTCGGCCCAGGCGGCCGCCAGCGCGATCGTCGGCGTGCCGGCGTCGACGTCGAGCGCGAGCGCCGCGGTGCCGGGTTCGTCGCGCGCATGGCAGACGATGACCGCGAGGCGCAGGCAGAGCAGATACAGGGCGAAGCCCGGGTTCTGCAGTGCCGCTTCCATCTTGCGCAGGCCGCCGCGCTGGCCGAGGACGAGATCGCCGATGCGGCGCAGCTGGCTTTGCGAAAAGCCGGCGGCGTCGACGTGGCCGAGCAGGTAGGCGCTGTGGCGGTGGTGATCGTGGTGCGAGATCATCATCCCCGCCTCGTGCAGCGCCCCCGCCCAGGCGAGCTCGCGGCGGGCTTCCGGGCTCGCCGCCGGTGCGGCATCGTCTAGCAGCGTGATGGCCAGCTCGCCGACGCGACGCGCCTGCGCCAGGTCGACCTCGAAACGCCGCTGCAACTCGCGCACCGACGCATCGCGAAGGTCCTCGCCGCCGGCGCGGCGTTCGGACGCCTCGCGCGCGAACAGGTCGAAGATGACGCCCTGGCGCAAGGCGCCGCGCGCCGGCCTGAGCTCGGCGATGCCGAAGTGGGTGGCGAGCGTGTAGAGGAGGGCGAGGCCGCCGGCAATGACGGCGCGGCGATCGTTCTTCAGGCCGGGCAGGGCGAGCCGGTCGGTGCTGCCCGCCTCCAGGCAGCGCTCCATCAGCCAGCGCAGGCCCGCCGGCGTGACGCGGCCGTCGCTGATGCCGCTCGCCGCGAGCACCTGCGAGACCGCGCCGACGGTGCCGGACGAGCCGAGCGCCTCGCGCCAGTGGTGCCGACCGAACGGCTCCAGCGCTTCCTCCAGTTCGGCGCCGGCGGCGATCTGCGCCTCGCGAAAGGCGCGCTCGCTGAAGCGGCCCTCGGCGAAGTACTTCATCGACAGGCTGACACTGCCGACCTGGAACGACTCGGCGCGGCTCGGCCGCGTGCCGCGGCCCAGGATCATCTCGGTCGAGCGGCCGCCGATGTCGATGACGAGCCGTGGCACCGTCGACGGTTGCAGGCGCGCGACGCCGGCGAAGATCAGGCGCGCTTCTTCGCGCCCCGAGATGATCTCCACCGGATAACCGAGAACGGCCTGGGCGCGCAGCAGGAATGCGTCGCGGTTACGGGCCTCGCGCAGCGTCTGCGTCGCGACGGCGCGCACCTGGTGCGGAAGGAAGCCGTCGAGCCGGCGCGCGAAGCGGGCCAGGCACTCGAGCCCGCGCGTCGCCGCCTCGTCG
This sequence comes from Caldimonas sp., assembly GCA_039916285.1. Classification (GTDB taxonomy): domain Bacteria; phylum Pseudomonadota; class Gammaproteobacteria; order Burkholderiales; family Burkholderiaceae_C; genus Schlegelella_A. Next base: position 509 of record JBDSLQ010000194.1, on the reverse strand, counting down.
TTCAGGTGGCCGGCGGCGTCGAGGCCGGCGCCGAGGCGAACGGTTTCCTTCAGGTAGTCGATGCGGCGATAGCGGCCGCGCTGCAGCTGGCCGATCTCGAGCCGGAAGCTGTTTGAGCCCATGTCGATCGCCGCAAGCTGGCCGGGCCAGCGCGACTCGGTGCCGCGCGAGAGCGGGGTGGGCTGCATGCGTCGGATTGTCGCGGCTCGCCTCGCCGGAGGCGCGCCGCGAAGCTTCCTAGAATGCCTGTCCGCCCTCCGGACTCCGACATCACGACCATGCTGCGCTCCGAGCTCGACAGCGTTCCCGAGCGTTGCCTCGACTGGCTGCGCGCGCATGGCGACACATGAGGCGCTGCCGGGCGCGCGCCGCGTGATGCGCCCCTGGCGCGGCGACGCGTGACGCTCGCCTGGATCGTCCTCGCCACCGGCCTCGGCGGCGTCCTCTCGGTGCTCGTCGCCGCGGGGCTGACGCTGAGCGTGCTGTCGAAGGTGGTGAACCACCTGGTG
>JBDSLQ010000193.1:0-4405 GCA_039916285.1 Caldimonas sp. | reverse complement strand
CTCGGAGATCGGTGCTGGCTATGGTGTCGGCTTGCGGGCGGCCGGCAGTAGCCCACTCGCCGGGCCCTTCCGGCAGGTTGCTCATCTCAAGCGAGCTGACTGTCGGGCTCCGCGCCAGGGAAGCGCTGCTTCGCCTTCTCGCGTGACAGGCGCGTTATGGAATCGAGCATAGGGCGCATTAAGGTCAAGGAATGCCCAGTACCTTCGCGAAGGACGCGGCCCTGAGCTGCTAACCAATGCTTCGTTGGCCTGCGTCCGCCTAGCGGAGTCGAACCAAGGTCGGCGTACGTCTGCTCTGGGGTCGGTTGTTGCCACACAGCTCGCACAGTCGTGTGACTGGTATCCGCGGCCTAAACGACACTCCTCGACCCCTTCACGGCGTGAACTTCAGTCCGTTCAGCGTCCCATAAGTGCAGAACAGTCTGGGGCACCACACTAGGACGCGCGCTCCAGGTAGCTCTGGAAGACGCCGACGTGAACGAACGCGGCGTCGGCCGAGCTCGGCCAGAGCTCGGCGGTGCTGAAGCGCACGTCGTAGGTCGGCTCGTCGGCCGCCGCGACGCCATGCGCGTGTGCATCGGGGAACGGATACGGCGGCGACTCGGCGACGACGACGCCGGACTTGCCGCGGATATAGGCCGGCAGGCGCACGTGGCCGGCGACGTGATCGGCCTTGACCCGGATGCGATCGCCGGCCCGGAAGCGCTCGCACGCGGCCGCGTTGCTGCGGCCGGGCGCGCTCGCCAGCGCCAGCGGGAAGGCGCCCTTCGCGCGCCGCTCGAGCTCGTCGCGCGTGCACAGCCCCTTCTCGACGCAGAGCGTCGCCAGGCTCGTCAGCGTGCGCTCGTAGTAGCTCGCCGACATGTAGTGGCGCGGCTCCATGCGCTCGATCGCATGGCGGTACTCGTCCATGTTGAAGACGCCGAGGCGGACCGCGAGCGAATAGAGCGCATTGACGCGCTTCTCCCACTCGCCGTGGAACGACGCCGCGTCGGGCGAATGGCGGACCGCGCCGAAGCCCTGCCTGCCGCCGAGATCGTGGATGCCGTCCATCGCAGAACCGCCGGCTACAGGCGCGCGACGCCGATCAGCGAATCGCGCGTCACGAGGGCCGCGAGCCGATCCTCGCTCCAGCCCGAGGTGCCGTCGGGCCGCGCCGGCAGCACCATGTAGCGGGTGTCGGCGGTCGTGTCCCAGACCCGGATCTCGATCTCGGCGGGCAGGTCGAGGCCCATCTCCTTCAGCACGGTGCGCGACTCGCGGACGATGCGGGCGCGGTACTCGAGGTCCTTGTACCAGTCGGGCGGCAGGCCGACGATCGTGAACGCGGTGCACGAGCAGAGCGTGCAGCAGATGACGTTGTGCACCGCCTGCGTGTTCTCGAGGACGACGAGGTGGCGATGGTGGCGCGGCATCTCGTGGCCGAGCTCGGCGACCGCGGCCTTGCCGTCGGCGAGCAGCCGGGCGCAAAACGCCGGGTCGGTCCACGCCTTGGCGACGATGCGGGCGCCGTTCTCGGGAATCCACTTCTCCTCGACGAGGTGGTCAGCCTGGACGATGAACTCGGCCGGCGCCATGCCGCGGTCGTGCAGCACGGACTGGATCGCGTCGACGCGCTGCTCGACGGAGGCGGTGGGGCGGGGCGTGCGGGCGGGCTGTGGCATGGTGCGCCGAGTATAGGAATCCCGCGTCCTCCGGGGGCGCCCGGAGACCGGCGGCGCCGGCTTCGTGTCAAAGTCTACGAGGGACCGACGCCTTGCGGCGACGAAGGAGACTCCGTGATCGAACGCCACCTCGACATCCCGACCGCCGACGGCGCCATGAACAGCTTCGTCGTCCATCCCGACGAGGGCGGTCCATTCCCGGTCGTCCTCTTCTTCATGGACGCCCCGGGCAAGCGCGAGGAGCTGCACGACATGGCACGGCGGATCGCCGCGGTCGGCTACTTCGTCGTCCTGCCCAACCTGTACTACCGCCGAACGCGCGAGTACTCCCTGAAGGAGCGCACCGAGCCGGCGATGGCCGAGATGTTCGCGCACATGGCGACGCTCGGCCGGGTCACGAGCGAATGCGACACCGCGGCGCTGCTGCGCTTCGTCGATGGCGATGCGCGCGCCGACGCCAAGCGCATCGGTGCGGTCGGCTACTGCATGAGCGGGCCGATCGTGATGTGGGCGGCGGCCGCCTTCCCGGAGCGGATCGCCTGCATCGCCTCGATCCATGGCGCCAACATGGCGACCGACCGCCCCGACTCGCCGCACCGCATGGCGGCGAAGATCCGCTGCGAGAGCTACTTCGCCTGCGCCGAGACCGACAAGTGGGCGCCACCGGCCGACATCGAGAAGCTCGCGGCTGCGTTGCGCGACGCCGGCACGCCGCACCGGATCGAGTGGTATCCCGGCGTCGAGCACGGCTTCGTCTTTCCGAACCGGGTCGGCGCCTACGACCGCGCCGCCGCGGAGCGCCACTACGAGCGACTGTTCACCCTCTTCGGACGAAGGCTCGTCGCGAGCCGCGCCTAGGGGCAATACGCATACGGCGGCGGGCCGGCCGGCAAGGCCGAGCGCTGCTGCAGCCTCAGGCGATACGTCGCCAGCACGCCGTCCGTCTTCGTGAAGGTCGGATCGGTCTCGCCCCATTGACGAAAATAAGTCCAGTCGGTGTCGGTCAACGTCGCATTGGGATTGTTCTGGATGCCTTTCCACGCCGCCTTCGAGACCGGCGTCGTGAACAGCGAGGGATCGATCACCCGCTGCTCCGCCCAGGGAAGAAAGAAGATGTACCAGCGCCGCACGCAGAGCGTCGGTGCGACGTGCCAGTTCCATTGCACGAAGCAGCTCGGGTTGTTTCGGGTGTCGGCCTTGAGCTGCGTGCCGACCGCGTCGATCCAGACTTTCTTCGGCTCCAGGCCCATCGCGACCATCAGCCGGCACATCTCGTGGGCGCGTCCCCAGCAGCCGTCGTCGGGGTACATGAAGGGAATGCAGGGCGGCGGCACCGCGACCGGGTTGCACGTCGTCGCGGCCATCGCGTTGAATATCTGCTGGGCGCGCGACGACGACACGCAGCGCGAGCGAAACCACCACCACGGCCAGACGCGCCAGTGCCACAGGTCGCGCAGCCAGCGCGGCCACGGCGACAGGGGCGGCGGCGGCTCCGGAAACGGCGGCAGCGGCGGCAGCTCGCCGTCGGGCCCCGGCGTGAAGGCGCGCACGTCGACGATGTCGTGGGCATCGTCGTCGGTGACGAGTAGAACGCGGCCGTCGCGCATTGCTTCGCGCAGCGTGCGCTCGAACTCTTCGTAGTCCGGTCGGCCGCGGCGCAGCACGTGCGCGGCGTGCGAGTTGTCGAGCTCGACGCCGAGCCCGGCGTCGATCTGGCGCAGCGCCGACACGTGCGTGACGTACGGGATGAGCAACCGCGTGATCGCCGCCGTCGCCGGATCGATCTCGAGATAGACCGGCTGGCGCAGCCGGCGCAGGCCCTCGATGACGGGGACGAGACCGCGTGTGTCGGGACGCTCGGGGTCGAGGCGGACCTGGCGCTCGTTGCCGAGGCGGACGGCGCCGCCGTCGAACTGGATGACACTCGAGACGACCGCATTCGGATTGGCCATGGCCCGCACCCCCTCGCGCCAGCATAGCGCTGCGCGATGAAATCCGGATGCTCAACCTTGACGACCTGCGGTCAACGCAGGCTCACCGTCGCACGCTTCCAAGCCGGGTCCTGCCAGCGCTGAAAAGCGCCGAGCAGGCCCGGGTCGCCGGCCTGCCGGTCGGTGCCGAGGCCGTCGAGGCGGACCACCTCGAAGCTGCGCTTGTAGCGGTCCTCGCCGCGCGCTTCGCGCGCGACCAGCATTTGCTGGCCGCCGGGCACCCAGCCGGCGAACTCGGCGAAGCCGATGCCCGGCGCCGTCGTCGCCGGCGGCAGGACGTTGACGCTCCAGCCGTCGCGCGACTTGCGAAAAACCCAGAGCTCGCGCCACGCCTCCATCGGCTGCACCGCGATGGCGAGCGCATTGCCTTCCCGGTTCTTCGTCGCCGACGCGATCCAGACGATGCCGTAGGTGCAGCGACGCGCGAGCGGCGCGCTCGCATCGTGCTTCGCGTCGACGAGCAGGACGCAGGTTTGGCCCGGCTCCCCCGGCGTCGTCGCCAGCGACACGCCGGCGGCGCCGAGGCGCGGCGCGGCGCTCGAGTCGCCGGCCCAGCGCGACGCGTTGACACGGATCGCGGCGGAGTCGAACGCGGTCTGGTCGTTGTCTGCAAGCTCGCCCTTGTCGATCGCGGCAAGCTCGTCGAGAGCGCGCTCAGCCGCACCGGCGGCGGTCGCTTCGGTGTCGATCGCGCCGCCGAGACGCGCGCGCCGATACGCGATCGCGCTCCACAGCCCGGCGCGGCGCATC
>JBDSLQ010000192.1:0-8625 GCA_039916285.1 Caldimonas sp. | reverse complement strand
CACCGCCGCCCGGGTTGAAGAAGTGGGTGCCGAAGTGGCGGTCGGTGAGCGTCATCGTGATCGCGCCGGCGAGCACCGGCATCACCGCGATGAGCAGGTAGGCCGTGATCAGCCAGGTCCAGCAGAACAGCGGCATCTTCATCAGCGTCATGCCGGGGGCGCGCATGTTGAGGATGGTGACGATGATGTTGATCGACCCCATGATCGAGCTCGCGCCGAGGATGTGAAGCGCGAAGATGCCGGCGTCCATCGACGGGCCCATCTGCAGCGTCAGCGGCGCATAGAGCGTCCAGCCGGCGGCCGGTGCGCCGCCCGGCATGAAGAACGAGCCGACGATCATCAGTGCCGCCGGGATGAGCAGCCAGAAGCTGAGGTTGTTCATGCGCGCGAACGCCATGTCGGGGGCGCCGATCTGCAGCGGCACCATCCAGTTCGCGAAGCCGACGAACGCCGGCATGATCGCGCCGAAGACCATGATCAGGCCGTGCATCGTCGTCAGCTGGTTGAAGAGCTGCGGGTTTACGAACTGCAGGCCGGGCTGGAACAGCTCGGTGCGGATGCCGAGGGCGAGCAGGCCGCCGACCATGAACATCGTGAACGAGAACAGCAGGTACATCGTGCCGATGTCCTTGTGGTTCGTCGCGTAGACCCAGCGGCGCCAGCCGTGCGGCGCACCGTGGTGCTCGTGGTGGTCGCCGTGGTCCAGGTCGTGGCCGCCCGCCGCGGGGCTGCCGGCATGTCCGATGACTGCGCTCATGAAATTTGCCGTCCTCTGCGTTGACTACTTGCGTGCGGCGGCGACTTCCGCCGGCTGCACGATCTGGCCGGTGGCGTTCGACCAGTGATTCTTCGTGTAAGTGATGACCGCCGCGAGCTCGGTGTCAGAGAGCTGCTTCCACGCCGGCATCGCGCCGTTCGCCTGGCCGTTCAACAGGATGTGGATCTGCTTGCCCTTGTCGGTGTCGAGCACCGTCGGCGAGCCGTCGAGCGCCTTGATGCTGCCGCCGCCCTTGCCGTTGGCCTGGTGGCAGACCTGGCAGTTCGCCGCGTAGATCTGCTCGCCACGGGAGGCCAGCGCCGGCAGCTCCCAGACCTTCGCCGGATCGTCGGCCCGGGCCGCCGCTTCCTTCATCTTGCCGCTCGCCCAGGCTGTGTAATCGGCCTGCGAAAGCACTTTGACGTGGATCGGCATGTAGGCGTGCTCCTTGCCGCACAGCTCGAAGCACTGTCCGTAATAGTCGCCCGGCTTGGTGGCACGGAACCACGCGTCGCGAACGAAGCCCGGGATCGCATCCTGCTTGACGCCGAGCGAGGGCACGCCCCAGGCGTGGATCACGTCGCTCGCGGTGGTGATGACGCGCACCTTCTTGTCGACCGGAACGACGAGCGGGTTGTCGACCTTCAGCAGGTAGTCGTCGCCTTGCGGCCGGCCGGCATCGGACATCTCGCGCTGCGCGGCATCGAGGGTCGACAGGAAGCCGATGCCGGCGCCCTCGCCGTTGAGGTAGTCGTAGCCCCACTTCCACTGGATGCCGGTGGCCTTGATCGTGAGGTCGGCGGCCGAGGTGTCCTTCATCGCGACGACGACGCGCGTCGCCGGCAGCGCCATCAGGATGACGATGACGAAGGGAACGATCGTCCAGGCGATCTCGACCGTCGTGCTCTCGTGGAAATTGGCGGCGCGCGCGCCCTTCGACTTGCGGTGCTTGATGATCGAATAGAACATCACGCCGAAGACGGCGACGAAGATCAACGTGCAGACGACCAGCATGAAGTTGTGCAGCCACTGCTGCTCGACGGCAATCTGCGTGATCGGCGGGTGCAGGTCGATCTGGTTGACCGCCGGCCCGCCGGCGAGGTCTCGCACCGCCGGCGCCGACAGGGCCAGAGTGGTGGTCAGGAACGCAGGCAGGCCGGTGGCCAGGCGCGAAAGGGCTCTCATCGTCATGATCGGTGTTGCCACGTGAGATTGTTGTTCGTTGTTCAGGCGCTGCCGGCGCCGGCGCGCCGCAGCGAGGCGCGGAGCTCGTCGGCCAGTGCCCGGCGCAGCTCGGGCCGCACGAAGCGGCCGATGGCGATGCGCTTGCCTTCGCCCGAGAGCTCGATCAGCGAGCGATCGCCATGCGCGGGCTCGACGCGGACCCAGGCCGGCGCGAATTCGATCCGGTCGGTGCGCCGGCCGAGGCTGCATTCGACGCTGAGGCAGCCGGGCGTGAGGACGACGCGCTCGCGATCGCCGGCATGACTCGAGTAGACGACGAACGCGGCGCCGACAGCGAGCACCTCGAGCCAGGCGAACGGCATGACGAGCGTCGCGCCGCGCCACCAGAACACGCCGGCGATGGTCAGCGCCCAGGCGCAGAGTGCGAGGCAGACGGCGAAGAGCTGGGTCGGCGTCATCGAGCAGTTGCGGCGCAGCAGCCATTGCACGGAGCTGTCGCCCGGGCCACCGGCGCTGCCGAAGCGAAGCAAGGACTCGGGCGGAGCGGGCCCGCGATGAGCCTGGAAGCTGAGAGCTGACATCCTGCTGTCGTCTGAAAGGGTCTGCTGAGCGCCGCGGCCACGGCCAACGGCGACCGCATTTCTCATCGAAGCCGGATCGCCTCGACAAAGCACTTGATTTTAGCGCACCCCCTCATGCCGACGAGCGGGTCGGCGCACCATCGCCCGCATGTCGTCAAGGGAAACCGCCACCGGCGTGCCGGCACGCAGGCGTGGCGCCGGCTTGAAGCCGTGACCGTAGGCGATTTCGATGGCGAGGCCGATGCTGCCGTCGCCATCGGCGCGCCGGCGCAAGGCGGCGAGCAGGCGGTCGCGCCACGCCGGAGTGCGCAGCGCCGGGTAACGAGCGGGCGCGGTGTTGCCGCCGAGCAGGCGCAACTCGGCGAGCAGCGCTTCGGCGCTCTTCCAGCGCAAGGTGATCGTTTCCTGGTCGAGCACCGGGTCGGCGAACCCCGCCGCGACGAGCATGTCACCGAGATCGTGCATGTCGATGTAGCCCGGCGTCGGCGTCGGCCATCCTTCGCCGCGGTAGAGATCGCGCAGCTCGCTGAGCGTGCCCGGGCCGAGGCACGAAAAGACGACGACGCCATCGACCTCGAGCAGCCCGTGCCAGCGCGCGAACAACGCCGGCGGATCGACGACGAGATGGAGCGCCATGTTGGCCCAGACCAGCTGGGCACGGCCGATCTCGGCGTCGCTCGCGCCTTCGTCGAGGACGAGCGCGCCGGCCTTGGCGAGCGACCACCAGGGCCGCCGCTCGCGCGCGCGCCGGCGCGCCGCCGACACGGCGTCGGCCTCGACGGCGACGCGCTCGGCGCGTGGATAGGCGGAGCGAAGAAGGTCGTCGCCGCCACCGCCGCCGGCCCACCATTCGACGATGCGGCGCGGCTCGAGGCGGATCGGTGCCAGGCGCTCGATCAGGCGGCGCGCGATCTCGCCGTGCAGCCAGGGAATCTCGCGCTGCCGCGCCAGGCGCGAGAGCGCCGCGCGCGCGGCCACCGGGTCGACGCCGCGTGCCTTGCTAGGTTCGCTCGACGCCATGGCGGGCAAGTATATTGAGCGATGCTTGCAACGCGTTGGCCGGGGGCAAGGGCCGACGCTGTGGCGTCGACCGTCGCGTCGCGCGGACCGAGCGTGTGCGCCGTCTGTCGCGCCTGGGGCCGCGGCAGGGTGTGTGCGGAGTGCCTCGATCGCTTCGCCGCCCCCCTGGCTCGCTGCTTTCGCTGCGCCCTGCCGGTGGCGACGGCGATGCCGTTGTGCGGAGCCTGCCTGACGAATCCGCCGCCGTTCGACGCCGCGCTCGCCGCCGTCGACTACCGGCCACCCTGGGACGGTCTCGTCACTGCCTTCAAGTTCCATGGCGCGCTCGATCTGGCAGCGACCTTCGCCGCCGCGATCGTCGCGGCCGAGCGAAGGCGCGCTGCAAAGCAGCCCACGCTTCTGCTGCCGGTCCCACTCGCGGCTGCACGCTGGCGCGAGCGCGGCTACAACCAGGCGTGGGAGCTGACGCGCCGCGTCGCGCGCCGCCTCGCCATCGCCGCCGAGCCCGGCATGCTGCTGCGCCTGCGCGAAACGGCGCCCCAGCTCGCCCTCCCCCTCGCCGACCGAGCCGGCAACGTGCGCGGCGCGTTCGCCATCGAGCCCCAGCGTCGCGCCGAGCTGCTCGGCCGCCACGTCGCGATCGTCGACGACGTGATGACGACCGCCGGCACCGCCACCGAGCTCGCCCGCATCGTCAAGCAGGCGGGCGCGGCGACCGTCGAGGTCTGGGTGCTCGCGCGCACGCCCCGGCCGGGCGACGCCTGAGCCGCATCCGCGCAAGGGAGACGCCCGCGTGTTCAACATCGTTCTCGTCGCGCCCGAGATTCCGCCCAACACCGGCAACGTGATCCGGCTTGCCGCCAACACGGGCTGCCGTCTGCATCTGGTGGAGCCGCTCGGCTTCGTCATGTCGGACCCGCTGCTGCGCCGCGCCGGCCTCGACTACCACGAGTACGCCGACGTGCGGCGGCACGCGTCGTGGAGCGCTTTCCTCGCGACGACCCGCGCCGACCCGCAGCGCCTGTACGCGTTCACGACGGAAGGCCCGCGCAGCCTCGGCGCAGTCGCGTTCGCGGCGGGCGACTGGCTTGTCTTCGGCGCCGAGTCGTCGGGCTTGCCGGATGCCGTACGCGCGACGATCGACCCCGCGCAGAAGGTGCGCCTGCCGATGCGCGCCGGCCAGCGCAGCCTCAACCTCAGCAATGCCGTCGCCGTCGCCGTGTTCGAGGCGTGGCGCCAGAACGGCTACGACGGTTGCCTCTAGCGCAGGTCGCCACTAGGCGCCGGGCGATTCGGCCCTGGATTCGCGCCGCATCAACCGCTCGATCGCCTGCTCGGGCGCGACTTGCCCCTCGAGCACTTCGGCTACGGCAGCGACGATCGGCATCTCGACGCCTGCCGCGGCGGCGCGCGCTAGCACCATCGGTGCGCTGCGGACGCCTTCGGCGACGTGGCCGAGGCCGGCGAGGATCTGCGCCAGCGTCTTGCCCGTGGCGAGCTCGAGCCCGACGGTGCGGTTGCGCGAGAGATCGCCGGTGGCGGTGAGGACGAGATCGCCGAGGCCCGCCAAGCCCATGAAGGTCTCGGCCTCGGCGCCGAGGGCGACGCCGAGGCGCGTCATCTCGGCCAGGCCGCGCGTGACCAGCGCGGCGCGTGCGTTGGGCCCGAGGCCCATGCCGTCGGCGATCCCGGTGGCGATGGCGAGCACGTTCTTGACCGCGCCGCCGACCTCGACACCGACCTGATCCGCCGATGTGTAGATGCGCACGCCGGCATGATGAAACGCGGCGACCGCGGTGGCGCTCACGCCCGGATCGCTGCTCGCGGCGACAAGCGCGGTCGGCCGGCCGCGTGCCACCTCGATCGCGAAGCTCGGCCCGGAAAGGACGCCGACCCGCGCCGAAGGCGCCACCCTGCGCGCGATCTCATGGCCGAGCGCGCCGGTCGCGCCCTGGAAACCCTTGCAGAGCCACAGCACCGGGGCGTCGCAACGGCCCGGCAAGCTCGCGAGCAGCGCCTCGAGCCCGGCCATCGGCGCGGCGATGACGATGATGCCGCCCGCGCCATGGACGAGCGCGGCGTCGAACTCGGCGCCGACCCGCAGCGACTTCGGCAGCACGACCTCGGGCAGGTAGCGCGCATTGCGGCGCGACGAGCGAAGCTGCGCCGCCTGATCCCCGTCGCGCGCCCACAGCAGGGTCGGGTGCGCAGCCGCGGCGTGGATCGCAAGAGCGGTGCCCCACGCGCCAGCGCCGAGCACCGTGACGTTCATCGCCCTCGCCCGCCGCCTTCGCCGAGCGAGCGCGCCCCCGTCAGTTGACGGCGCCAGCGACGCCCGAGCCGTTGCCCTGTGCCCCGCTCGCCTGGCCTTGCGCCTGTGCCTGCTGCGCTTCGTACATCGCCTGGAAATTGACTTCCGAGAGCATCACCGGCGGGAAGCCGGCGCGGGTGCAGACGTCGGAGACGATCGCGCGCAGGTAGGGATAGACGATGTTCGGACAGGCGATGCCGAGGATCTGCTTGAGCTGCTCCTCCGGAATGTTGCGGATCTCGAAGATGCCGCCCTGCTTGGCCTCGACGAGAAAAAGAACCTTGTCGTTGACCTTGGTCGTGACCGTCGCCATGACGGTGACCTCGAACATCCCGTCGGCGATCGGCTCGGCGCCAAGGGTCAGGTTGATCTCGACCTGGGGCTGGCCCTGCTCGAGCAGGATGCGCGGCGAATTCGGCTGCTCGAGCGACAGATCCTTCAGATAAATGCGCTGGATCTGGAACATCGGTGTCGTGAGGGTGTCGTCTGCCATTCGAAAATCTCGGTATCGGGGAGGGGCGCTCGCCGCCGGCGAGCGATTGCGAGGTGGAAGGCGCGGGACCGGCGGCGCGGTCAGCGGGCGAGGATTATCGCGTGCCCGCGAGGAGAGGCTCGAGGCCGCCGGCGCGATCGAGCGCGACCAGTTCGTCGCAGCCGCCGACGTGGGTCTGGCCGATGAAGATCTGCGGCACGGTCCAGCGCCGCGTCAGCTTGATCATCGCATCGCGCTCGGCCGGCTGTTCGTCGACGCGGACCTCGTCGATCGTCTCGACGCCGCGTTGCTTGAGGAGCGCCTTGGCGCGCAGGCAGTACGGGCAGGTCGCCGTGCTGTACATCTTGACCGGCTGCATCGGCTCAGGCGGTCTTTTCGGTCGGCAGATTGGCGGCGCGCCAGGCGGCAAAGCCGCCGGCGAGCGCCGTCGTGTTCTCGAAGCCGAGCTTCTTGAGCGCGGCGACGGCACGCGGCGCGCGCGCGCCGTTGGGGCAGACGACGACGAGCGGCAGCGACTTGTTCTTGGGCAGCTCGCGCGAGGTCTCGAGGCCAGCCAGCGGAACGCTGCGCGCGCCGATGGCGTGACCGGCAGCGAAATCGGCCGGCTCGCTGATGTCGATCAGGACAGCGCGTTCGCGGTTGATCAGGCGCACGGCGTCGGCGGCGCTGACCTTCGCGCCGCCCATGCCGTCGGCGAGCTTGGGCCAGAGGAGCATCGCGCCGGAAACCAGCGCGGTAGCGAAGAGATACCAGTTGTCGAGAACAAAGCTCAAGGTCGCGCGGGCCCTCGAGCCCGATCCGGCAAAGCGCGAATTATAGAATTCGCCCCCGCTCTCCCTGCTCGGATGCGGCCATCGCCTCACTCGCTCCGGGGCTGACCCGCACCCTTCCCTCGCCACCGATGCACAAGCTCGTCCTCCTTCGCCACGGCGAATCGACCTGGAACCTCGCAAACCGCTTCACCGGCTGGACCGACGTCGACCTGACGCCGCTCGGCGTCGAACAGGCCCGCAACGCCGGCCGCCTGCTGAAGGAAGGCGGCTTCGATTTCGATCGCGCCTGGACCTCGGTGTTGAAGCGCGCCGTCTGGACGCTCTGGCATGCGCTCGACGCGATGGACCGGACCTGGCTGCCGGTCCGCCATGACTGGCGCCTGAACGAGCGCCACTACGGCGCGCTCCAGGGTCTCGACAAGGCCGAGACCGCGGCCAAGTTCGGCGACGCGCAGGTGCTGGCATGGCGGCGCAGCTACGACGTGCCACCGCCCGCGCTGTCAGTCGACGACCCGCGCAGCGAGCGCCACGACCCGCGCTACGCGATGCTCGCGCCGGCGCAGGTCCCGCTCACCGAATGCCTGAAGGACACGGTCGAGCGGGTCCTGCCCCTCTGGCACTCGACGCTGGCCCCGGCCATCGCCGCCGGCGAGCGGCTGCTCGTCTCGGCGCACGGCAACAGCATGCGCGCGCTCGTCAAGTACCTCGACGGCATCGGCGACGCGGAGATCGTCGGCCTCAACATCCCGAACGGCATCCCGCTCGTCTACGAGCTCGACGACGCCCTGAAGCCGATCCGCAGCTACTACCTCGGCGACGCCGAGGCGGCGGCGAAGGCAGCAGCTGCGGTCGCGAACCAGGCGCGCGGGTCGCGCGCTTAGGGCGTCGCGGTCAGGCGCGCGCCGTCGCCGGCGACTCCGCGGCGATCCCCAAGGCGCCGGCGATGTCGGCTCGCAACTGCTCGGCGAGCGCGCGCCGGTCCGCGCCGGCGGAGACGCGCGGCGGCAGGAAGGTCAGGCGCACGCGCACGCCGTCCCCGCACGAAGTCCGCCACAGGCTCTCCGTCAAGCTGGTCGCGCCGATGAACTCGACCGCCTCGCTCACCGCGTTAGCGTCTTCCGAGAAGCGCAGCGCCACCGGCTGCACCGGTGTCGCGGTCGAAATCGCGGCCTGCAGCAGGTTGGCGTGGAACGGCAGCAGGCCGTGCCCGGTCGAGGTCGTTCCCTCCGGGAAGATCGCGACCACCTGGCCGGCCGTGAGCGCGGCGGCGACGGCGTGGACGACGCGCAGCGCGTCGCGCTTCCGCTCGCGCTCGAGGTAGAGCGTCCCGGCCGAATCTACCAGTCGCGCGACCAGCGGCCACGCCTTCACGTCCGCCTTGGAGACGAAGCGAGCCTGAGGGACGACGGCGTGGATGGCCATGATGTGGAGCCACGAGATGTGATTGGCGACGAGCAGGCTGCCGGCGCCGGCCGGCGCGCCCTGGTGCTCGAAGGCGACGCCGA
>JBDSLQ010000191.1:0-4236 GCA_039916285.1 Caldimonas sp. | reverse complement strand
CCTCCTCGCCGTCATCGCCAGCGAGCGTCTGCGCGAGGAAGGCGGCGGCGAGCGCGCCGCCGTGCGCCTCCAGCTCGAGGCCGAGAAGGCGGCGATCGAGCGCGAGATCGACGCCGCCCGCCAGGAGGCGGCCGTCAACCGCCTGATGCTCGAGCGCCGCCTGCACGGCCTGCGCCAGGAGCGCGAAACGCTGCGCACCGACATCCGCTCGGGCGAGCGCCTGCTCGCCAGCCTCAGCGCGCAGAGCGACCACGTCGCCTCGGTGGCCGCCGAAGGCTACCTGCCCCGCCAGCAGGCGGCACAGAAGCGCGACGAGGTGAGCGCGCAGGAAAGCCGCGTGGCGACGGTGCGCGGCGCGGCGGCGCGGGTCGAGCGCGACATCGAGACGAGCGAGGCCGAGCGCCGCCTCGTCGACGCCCGCCTCGCCGGCGTCATCGAGAACCGGCAGCGCTCGAGCGGCGAGCTGAACCGGCTGCGCGTGCAAAGCGAGATGGATGCCGAGCAGGTCGTCCGCGCGCCGCAGGACGGGCGCATCTCGCTCGCGTCGCTCGCCCAGGGCCAGTCGGTCGAGGCCGGCCAGCCGCTCTTCACGATCGCGCCGCAGGACGACCCGCTCATCGTCAAGCTGCTGGTCGCGCCGGCAGCGGTCGCGTCGGTTCGCCCCGGCGTGGAGTTCAAGCTGGCGTTCCGCGCCTATCCGCAGGAGCGCTTCGGCCTGTTCGCCGCGAAGGTCGACACCGTCAACGAGATCCCCTCGCTGCCCGGCGAAGTGCCCCAGGCCGGCGGCAGCGAGCCGATGTTCGTCGCCGTCGCTTCCCTGCCGAGCGCGTTGCGCGGCACCCATGGCGAGGTCCTGCAGATCAAGCCCGGCATGCTCGCCGACGCGCTGGTGCCGATCGAGAGCCGCACCGTTCTGGCGTGGCTGCTGTCCCCGATCCAGCGCGGCCTCAACGACAGCGTCGGCCGCACCCCGCGCGGCAACGCCCTCGCCGCCGAGCCGCGCCGCTGATGCTCAACCTCGGCCTCTTCGGACGCCGGCAGGTCCCGTTCGTCGCCGCCAACGAGCTCAACGAGTGCGGGCTCGCCTGCCTCGCCGCGATCAGCGCCTACTTCGAAGGCGAAGCCGGCCTGGTCGAGATCCGCCAGCACGCCGTGTCGAGCGGGCGCGGCGAGACGCTGCTCGAGCTGAGGAACCTGGCCGAGCGGATCGGCCTCGGCGCGCGCGGCGTCCAGGTCGGCGTCGAGGCGCTCGCGCAGCTCGCGCTGCCGGCGATCCTGCACTGGGACATGAACCATTTCGTGGTCCTCGAGCGGGTCACCAGGTCGGGCATCGTCATCATGGATCCCGCCGCCGGCCGGCTCGCGGTGCCGTGGACGACCGTCAACACCTCGTTCACCGGCGTCGCGCTCGAGACACGCGTCACGCCGCAATGGCGCAAGGCGCGCGCGCCGGCGCGCAAGGTCTCGCTGCTCGACTTCCTGGCCCCGCTCTCGCAATGGCGCAACGACATCGCCCTCGTCGTCGCGCTCTCGATCCTGATGGAAGTGGTGGTCCTGCTCGCGCCATTGCAGATGCAGCTCTCGATCGACAGCGCGCTGCAGGGATCGGACGGCCGCCTGGTCTGGGTGCTCGCGATCGGCTTCACGCTCGTCGTGCTGCTGCAGGCGGCGATCTCGGTCGTCCGCGCCTGGACGCTGGCGGTGTTCGGCGCGCGCGTCGGCTACGAGCTGAAGGACCGCTTCGTTCGCGCCCTGCACCGCAAGTCGGCGCGCTTTTTCCTGCGCCACCACAGCGCCGACGTGCTCAGCCGCAGCCGCTCGGTCGACACCATCCAGTCGCTCGTCACCTCGCAGCTGCTGCAGGCGCTGCTCGACGGCGTGATGTCGATCGCCATCGTCGCCGTCATGCTGCTGGCGGTGCCGTCGATGGCCGCGGTCGTGATCGCCTTCGCGGCGCTCAACCTCGCCGCCACCGCGGGGCTGCGCCGCGCCGCCATCGACGTGTCGCGCCGCGGCCTGCGCGTCGCCGCCCAGGCGGATGCCTACTTCCTCGAGAACGTGCGTGCGGCCCGGGCGATCAAGCTGTTCGGCAAGGAGCTCGTCCGCACCAGCGTCTGGCGCAACAAGTTCGTCGAGCTGACCAACCTCGGCCTCGCCGACGGCCGCCTGACGATGTTCTCGACGCAGGCCTCGCAGCTCAGCAACGGCCTCGGCAACGTCGCCCTGATCGCCCTCGGCACCTGGCTCGTGCTCGGCAACCAGATCACGCTCGGAACGATGATGATGTTCTTCCTGTTCCGCGCCTTCCTGGTCGAGCGCCTCAACCGAGCCGTCCTCTACGCGATGGAGCTGCGCCGCGTCCGAGCCAACGCCGAGCGGATCGAGGAAGTGATGGCCGACGAGCCGGGAGCGGACGGCGCGGCGCCAGAGCGGCCGTTCGTCGTCGCCGAAGGCGCCGGCGTCCGCGTCGAGGTCAGGGACGTGTGGTTCCGCTACGGCAACGAGAGCCCGTGGATCCTGAAGGGCGCGAGCCTGACGATCGAGCCGGGCGAAGCGGTCGCCATCACCGGGCCCTCTGGCAGCGGCAAGACGACCCTGCTCCACCTCATGATCGGCCTGCTCGAGCCGGGCCGCGGCGAGGTGCTCGTCAACGGCCGCGAGGTGAAGACGATCGCCTCGTCGGACCTGGCGCGGGTGATCGGCGTCGTCATGCAGGACGACATCCTGTTCCAGGGCTCGGTCGCCGAGAACGTCTCGTTCTTCGACGCGCCGATCGACATGGCGCGCGTCGCCGACGCGGCGCGCCAGGCCAACGTCGCCGCCGAGATCGAGGCGATGCCCATGCAGTACCACTCGATGCTCGCCGAAGCCGCCGCCGACATATCGGGCGGCCAGAAGCAGCGACTCTTCATTGCCCGCGCGCTCTATCACGCGCCGCGCGTCCTCTTCCTCGACGAGGCGACCAGCCACCTCGACGCGGCGAGCGAAGCGCTGGTGGCGCGCGCGGTCGAGGCGATGGACATGACGCGCGTCCTGGTCGCCCACCGCAAGGAGACGATCGCCATCGCCGACCGCGTGGTCTCCCTCGATGCCGCGACCGGACTGGTGCGCGACGTCGCCGTCGTGCCCGCCGCGAGCGAGCGGGCGATCGCGGCGCCGCTGTCCTGACACGCCGCGGCCGCGCGGATCGTTCCGCGTCGGCGCTGCGCCGAAGCGCGCCTGGCACGGCAGTCGCGAACGCGCGCCGAGCTCACGAACGGATGGTGATCATTGCAAGGTCATCAGCGTGGCGTTGCCGCCGGCCGCCGCCGTGTTGATGCTCAGCGCGCGCTCGACGACGAGGCGCTCGAGCGGCACGGCGGTCTCGCCCGGCCGCAGCCCTTCGACGCCGACGATGGGCCCGGCGCGCGCGGACAGCACGCTGCCGATGCGGAGCAGCTCGGCCGTGCTGCCGTGGTGGAGGACGGCGTCGAAGCGCGACGTCGGTGCGGCCCAGTCGTCGACGAGCTCGATCCGTGCCCGCACCGGCTCGGGCAACCGCTCGCGCAGCAGCGAGGCCTCGCGCGGCCAGAGCGCGCGGCTCGCGACCGCCAGGACGGCGGCGAGCTGAACCAGGCGATCGCCGTCGTCGCCGGCGAGGCAGAGGACGCGCTCGCGCGGCTGCAAGGTGTAGACGTTGCGCTCGCCGGTCGGCCCGGCGAGGACCGACGCTTCGCCGACGCGCGCCGCGTCGGCGAAGCGAACGCAGAGCGCCGCCAGCGAAGCGTCGCCGCCGCCTTCCGCCCAGCGCTGCAGATCGCCGAGCGCCGTCGGCGCATCGAGCGAAACCGACTCCTCGACGCTGCCGGCGGCCAGCGCGCGCGCCATGGAGTCGAGAGGCCGGCGCGACAGTAACCGGTAGAGATAGAGCGGCCCGCCCGCCTTCGGCCCCGTCCCCGAGAGGCCCTCGCCGCCGAACGGCTGGACGCCGACGACCGCGCCGACCATGTTGCGGTTGACGTAGACGTTGCCGACGTGGGCACCGGCGACGACGCGCGCGATCGTCTCGTCGATGCGCGACTGGACGCCGAGCGTCAGTCCATAGCCGGTGGCGTTCACCTCGTCGATCATCTTGCCGAGGTCGCGCCGCCGGTAGCGCACGACGTGGAGCACCGGGCCGAAGATCTCGCGCTCGAGCTCGTCGAGCCGGCCAAGCTCGATCAGCGTCGGCGTCACGAACGTCCCGCGCGAGGTCGC
>JBDSLQ010000190.1:0-4399 GCA_039916285.1 Caldimonas sp. | reverse complement strand
CGGCGATGAATAGCCACTGGCCGACGACGCGTCGAAAGCCGGTGGTTCCATGTCAACTTGATCAAGGAGAAACGTGATGGCAACTGCGAAAAAGGCCGCCAAGAAATCGGCCAAGAAGTCAACGGCGAAGAAGTCGTCGGCCCGTAAGTCGACGGCGAAGAAGTCGACGGCGAAGAAGTCCAGCGCCAAGAAGACCGGCGCCAAGAAGTCCGCCAAGAAGTCGGCCAAGAAGTCGGCCAAGAAGTCGGCCAAGAAGTCCGCCAAGAAGTCGGCCAAGAAGTCAGCGAAAAAGTCTGGCAAGAAGTCGGCCAAGAAGTCTGGTGCCAAGAAGTCCGCCAGAAAGTCTGGCAAGAAGGCCGCCAAGAAGTCTGGCGCCAAGAAGGCGGCAAAGAAAGCGCCTGCCAAAAAGGCGCCGGCCAAGAAGGCGGCGCCTGCGAAGAAGGCTGCTTCGTCGTCGATGGCTGCGCCCAGCGCGATGCCAGCGGCACCGGCGAAGACGGCCCTCAGCCCTCAGGCTGCCTGGCCGTTCCCGACCGGCAGCAAGCCCTGACCGACGCCTTTGCGTCTGTCATCAGCCCGGCTTCAGGCCGGGCTTTTTTATTCCGGAAGAATCTGGGTGTCGGCGAAGCCGTGCGCCGAGACGAGCGGCATCATGCCGACGTCAGCCGGGGCCGCCTGTTGCTCGGCGGCGCACAGCGCCTCTTCGAGTTGCGTGGCGCGCCGCCGCACCGCCTGGATCTCGGCCGCAGTCTCCTGGAGGGACTCGAGCTCGATTTTGAGCTGGCCGATCTGCTGGCGCGCCTGCGCGGTCTGCTCCTGTGCGAACAGCCGCCCCTTCTCGCTCTTCTGCAGGCGATGCCCGGCAGCCGCGAGCTTGCGGCCGTACCACCAGCGGCATGCCGCCCAGGTGACGACGGAAGCGAAGAGGAGCGCGACCGGTATCGCGACCGCGAGCACCCCTGCCTGACGAATGTCCATGACGACGGACTTCGGTGCGACCGTGCTGAACTTGAGTCGGGCGCGGGTCAGGCCTCGCCGAACGTGCGATCCAGCACATGATTCTGGCCACCGCGGCTGGCGATCTTGAGCGCGCCGAGGCGGTTGCCTAGGCGTGCGCAGTCAGCGAGCGACCAGTCGCGCTCGAGGCCGAAGAGCATGGCGCTGCGAAAGGCGTCGCCGCAACCGGTCGGGTCGACCACCTCGGTCGCCGCGACTCCCGGCACGGCCGTCTTCGCGCCCTGCTGCCAGACTTCGCAGCCTTGCGCGCCGAGGGTGACGACGATGCCGCGCAGATGCGACCTCGACATCGCCTCGATCGATCGGCCGGTGCGTTCGGCCAGCATCTGCGCTTCGTAATCGTTGACCGCGACCCAGGTGGCGCGATCGACGAAGGCGCGCAGCTCCGCGCCGTCGAACATCGGCAGGCCCTGGCCGGGGTCGAAGATGAACGGGATGCGTGCGTCAGCGAGCTGCTGCGAGTGCTCGAGCATCGCGCTGCGCCCATCGGGGGCGACGATGGCAATGCGGATGTCGCTGCGCGCCGGCACGGCGGTCTCGTGCGCCCACTGCATAGCGCCCGGGTGGAACGCGGTGATCTGGTTGTTGTCGAGGTCGGTGATGATGAACGCCTGCGCGGTGAAGGCCTCGGCGACGCTGCGGACGTGGTCGGTCGCCGCCCCCCAGGAGCGCAGCCGCGCCAGGTAGTCGGCGCCGTCGGCACCGACCGCAGCAACGACGACCGGTTCGCCGCCGAGCGCGGCCAGGTTGTAGGCGATGTTGCCGGCGCAGCCGCCGAATTCGCGCCTGAGCGTCGGCACCAGGAACGACACGTTGAGCACGTGCAGCTGGTTCGGCATGATCTGATCGGCGAAGCGGCCGCTGAAGGTAGCGATGCTGTCGAAGGCGAGCGATCCACAAACTAGGGCAGACATGCAGTCTCCAAAGGAGGCGCGGCGTCGCCGCGCCGGGGTTCAGGGGTAGAAGATCTCGACGGTGTAGCCGACGACCGACGCAGTCCCCGTGCTGAGCATTACCTGCAGCGGTGCCTCGGCGCGCGGCGCGATCACGTCGGCGGCGCGGAAATCGCGCGGAGCGAGTGCGCGGCGGGCCACGAGTCGGCCGTTGGCATCGGTCAGGGTGAGGTCGATCGACGGCAGTGCCAGCGTCAGGTCGCTTCGACTGCGCAGCGTCACCGAGAGGATGAACGCGTCCTGCGCCGCGGCGCGCGTGAGCGCCGTGCTCTCGACCAGGACGTCATCGATCCGGCGCGGCGCCTCGATCCGGCATTGCGTCGCCTTGCACCAGGCGGCCAGGATCGGACGCGATGTCGGCCATTGCGCGGCAACGCTGTCCCGATAGTGATTCGCCGACTGGGCGAGGAGGGCCAGCGCGGCGAAGGCGCAGGCGATGCCGAGCACGACGCGCACCGACGTGCTGTGCCAGCGCGCGCGCCGCTCGGCGCGCCGGATGAACTCCGGCCGCGCCCCGCTTTCGAGTATCGCGGCGTCGCTGTCGGTCGCCGCCACCGTCGCGAGCTCGGTATCGGTAATCGACGTGTTGTCGAGGAACAGGTCGGAGTCGAAACGCGCGTCCGAGAACTCGACGCGATCGCGACGGCCGAGCTGGCCGGCCGGCTTGGGTGCGCTCTCCGATCGCTTGCGCGGGCCGAAAAGATGCGCATCGACCGGGTCGGCGAGCAACTCGCCAAGGTCGCCGGCGGGCGTGTCGTCGTCGCCGGTGCTCGCGCGGGCATCGTCGCGCCCGCCGTCGCGATCACCGTCGTCTTCGGTCGCGTCTCGCTCGCGGCGGGGCGAAGGCAAGGCGGACCGCTCCCCGGGCTGCGCCGACGGGATTCCCACCGGCGGCTCGGCGGGCTCTTCCCATTCGCCGGGCGCGTCGCGGCCCATGTCGAACAGGCCTTCGAGGGCATTGAAGACGGCGTCGCAACGACCGCAGCGCACCCAGCCTTCGGAGACCTTGAGCTGGTCCTGGACGACTCGAAACGCCGTCCCGCAAGAGGTGCAGCGCGTCGCCAGACTCATCGCCAAATCATGCCATGCGGACAGCGGCCGCTCGCCTGCCGACGAGGAGGATCCAGCCTTCGTCGCACGCTGCCACCTCGAGATCGAGCCACGGCGCGTAGGCGGCGCGAAGCTCGGCGGCATGGCGCGACAGGACACCCGACAGGACGAGGTGTCCGCCGACGTCAATGAGCGACGCAAGCAGCGGCGCGAGCAGCTTGAGCGGCGCGGCGAGGATGTTGGCGAGGACGAGCCGGTACGGCCCGGCGGCGTCGTCCGGTGCACCGGCGTCGATGGCGACGCCGTTGGCCAGCGCGTTCGCGCGCGTCGCCTCGATCGCCGCCGGGTCGATGTCGACGGCGTCGACGTGGCTCGCGCCGAACACCCTCGCCGCGATCGCGAGGACGCCAGAGCCGCAGCCGTAGTCGAGGACGCGGGATCCGGCGCCGCCGCCCGCCGCGCTGCCGTGTTCGGCGATCCAGCGCAGGCACATGCGCGTCGTCGGATGCGTGCCGGTGCCGAAGGCGCGCCCGGGGTCGAGCCGGATCACCCGGCGCGCGTGCGCGGGAACGTCGGACCACGTGGGGACGATCCAGAAGCCGGGACTGATCTCCGACGGGCCGAACTGCGCCTGGGTCAGCCGGACCCAATCGTGCTCGCCGACCGCAGCGATCGACTCGACGCTCAGCGCCTCGTCGCGCGTCGCGACGAGCGCCGTGGCCGCGGCCGTCGCGCCGGCTTCGTCGGCGAACAGGGCGCTGACCCGGGCGCGCTGCCACGCCGAGGCCGCGTCGACGAAGAGCCCCGGCTCGTCGAAGACCGGCTGCTCGTTCTCGCTGCCGGCATCGGCGTCCTCGATCGACGCCGACAGCGCATCCAGCTCGTCGCAAAGCCGATCGCAGACCGCATCGACGGCCGGCGCCGGAACCAGGAGCGTCAGGGTGTGCATCGCGCCCGACTCAGCGCTTGTGTTGATCGAGCCAGCCTTCGAGGTAGTGGATGCTGGTTCCGCCTTCGACGAACTTGGCGTCGACCATCAGCTCGCGATGGAGCGGAATGTTGGTCAGGATGCCTTCGATGACGGTCTCCGAGAGCGCCGTCCGCATCCGCGCCAGCGCTTGGTCGCGGGTATCGCCGTGGACGATGATCTTGCCGATCATCGAGTCGTAGTTCGGCGGCACGAAGTAGTTGGTGTAGGCGTGCGAGTCGACGCGAACGCCGGGGCCGCCCGGTGGATGCCACATCGTCACCCGGCCCGGCGACGGCGTGAACTTGTACGGATCCTCGGCGTTGATGCGGCACTCGATGGCATGGCCGCGGCAGGCGATCTGCCGTTGCGCGAAGGGAAGCTTCTCGCCGGCCGCGATCCGGATCTGCAT
>JBDSLQ010000189.1:0-7287 GCA_039916285.1 Caldimonas sp. | reverse complement strand
CGAGCGCCGACATGATGATCGCGCGGTACATGATCTGCTGCGGCGCCTGCGGCTCGGCGAGGCGCGCGTTCTCGTCCATCAGCTCGGTCAGGAGCTCCTGGTCGAGGCTGCCCCAGTTGACGCCGATCCGCACCGCCTTGTCGTAGCGGACGGCCGCCTCGACCATCTGCGCGAACTGGCGATCGTGCTTGTCGCCCTTGCCGACGTTGCCCGGGTTGATCCGGTACTTCGAGAGCGCTTCGGCGCAGGCCGGGAAGTCGGTGAGAAGGCGATGGCCGTTGTAGTGGAAGTCGCCGATCAGCGGCACATCGATGCCCATGCGGTCGAGCTGCTCGCGGATGTAGGGAACCGCCGCCGCCGCTTCCGGCGTGTTGACCGTGATGCGGACCAGCTCCGAGCCGGCGATCGCCAGCGCTTTCACCTGGATCGCGGTGCCGACGGCATCGACGGTGTCGGTGTTGGTCATGGATTGCACGCGAACCGGCGCGTCGCCGCCGATCGTGACGACGCGCGCACCCCAACGCACGCGCGCCTGGCGCGAGCGGCGCGGCGCCGGCCGCGCCGGCGCGATGAACGCGTCGGCGGCGAGGGAAAGGTCGTCGTGCATCGAATCGGATCCCGCTGGCAGGCGCGCCGGGCTATTTCAGCTCGACGCTGGCGACGTTGTCGCGCGACGCGACCAGCTCCACCGGCTGACCGCGAAAGCTGAGCTCGGTTCCCGCCGCGTTGCCGACGCGGACGCGAAACGGCGCCTCGCCGTCGATGCCGAGCGCCTCGCCGGGCTGGACCAGGCGCGCAAGCAACGAGCGACCGCGCGAGTCGGTGATCTCGATCCACGACGGCGCAGACGTGCGGAGCTGAATGGCGCCGTCGGGCCGCGCGGTGCCGTCGGCGCCACTCGGCATGGCGCCGGTGGCGGTCGAAGGCGACGGCAGCACCGGCAGCGGCGTCGCGTCCTGGAGCTGCGGCAAGGGGGACGACGGCGATGGCAGCGGAGCCGAAGTCGTCACGAGGGTGCCGCCGCTGCCGACACCGGCCGGCGCCGTGGCCGAACTGCGCCAACCCACCATGCCGAGCCAGCCGACCGGCAGGAAATACGTCACCGCCGCGGCGATCAGGATCAGCGTGGTGATCCAGAACACCCAGCCGAAGCTCGCACCGTCGCGCTGGACGAAGACGCCGGGGCGCTCGCGAAAAGGCGCGTTCAGGCCCTCGCCGACCTGTTCGAGGCGGTGGCCGGCGGGAGGCGGCAGCAATCGCAGCACGGCGGCGGAATCCATCTTCAAAGCGCGGCAGACGGTAAGCGCCAGCGCGCGCGCGAAAGTCGCGTCGGGAAGCGCATCGAAGCGGTCGGCCTCCAGCAGCTCGAGCTTCTTCTGCGTCACCTTGATCGACGCCGCGAGGGCGGCAATGTGCAGGCCCTGGCGCTCGCGCGCCTCGCGCAGCAGGCGCCCCGCGCTCGGCGCTGCGACCGGGCCGGCCGCGGCGCTCGCCGCCTCATTCATCGAAAGCGCTCCGCGCGAAGGCGGCGGCCTCGCGTGAATCAGGGAAGCGGTTGCGCAGCTGCGCGCCGAACTCGGCCGTCCCCTGGCGGTTGCCGAGCTTGCTCTCGATGCGCGCCGCCAGCCACAGGGTCTGCGCATTGGCGACGTCGGGCAACGCGTTGACGCGGCGCACGTAGAAGCGCGCCCGCTCGAACTCGCCGCGCCGGTACAGGACCTCGGACAGATTGGTCGCCGTGAACGGGCTCGAGGGGTCGAGCTCGTAGGCGCGCGTCAACGAGGCCTCGGCATCGGGAAGCTTGCCGGCGTGCGCCTGGCACACCCCCTGCGCCAGCAGCGTCCGCGCCGTGCCGCGGTATTGAGTGACGACGAGCGCCTGGCTGAACATCGCGCCGGCCTCGCCGTAACGCTGCTGCTGACACAGGAACCAGCCGAAGTTGTGCATCGAGTCGGCGTCGCGCGCGTTGAGCTGAATCGCCCGCTTGAAGCTTTCCTCCGCCAGCACCGTCTCGCCCAGGTTGGCGTAGATCAGCCCGCGCAAGTTGAAGGCATCGCCGTAGAGCGGGTCGGAGGCGATTGCCAGCTTGACCTGATCGAGCGCGGTCGTCATCTGGCCGCGGCCGAAGTAAGCCGACGCCAGCTCCATCCGCGCCCGGGCCCGCTTCTGCGGCTCGGGCTCGTCGGAAGCGGTGATGCGGTCGCGCGATTCGTTGGCGGGAGCGACCACGCGAATCGGCACCTCGCAGGCGGCGAGCAGCGCGCCGATGCCCGCAGCGAGCAAGAGACAGCGCAGGCGTGGATTCTTCTTCATGGTCGGCGTCCTGGCGCGGCCCCCAGCGCGGCGTGGCGGCGCGATGCCGGTGCTGCGATGCGCACCGGGACGGCGCGCTCGCGCCGCTCGGCGACACGCGTTCTGTCCTGCACCTCGCCGGCAAGCTGGCCACAGGCCGCGGCGATGTCGTCGCCGCGTGTCCTGCGAATGGTGGTCACGATCCCGCCTTCCTGGAGCACGGCGGCGAAGGCGGCGACCCGTGTCGCCGGCGATCGCTCGAACCCCGAGGCGGCGAACGGGTTGAAAGGAATCAGATTGACCTTGCACGGCAAGCCAGGCCGCTCGGCGCCGCCGTCGCCGCGCAACAGCGCCAGCAGGGCCTCCGCCTGGGCCGCAGAGTCGTTGACGCCGTCGAGCATGCAGTACTCGATGGTGATGAAGTCGCGCGGCGCGCGCTCCAGGTAGCGCCGAGCCGAAGCGAGCAGCTCGGCGATCGGGTACTTGCGGTTGAGCGGTACCAGCTCGTCGCGGAGGGCGTCGTCGGGCGCGTGCAGCGACAGCGCGAGCGCGACCGGGCAGTCGTCGCGCAGGCGGTCGATCATCGGCACGACGCCCGAGGTCGACACCGTGACGCGACGGCGCGACAGGCCGTAGCCGTGATCGTCGAGCATCGTCCGCAGCGCCGGCACGAGGCCCGCGTAGTTCTGCAGCGGCTCGCCCATCCCCATCATGACCACGTTGGTGATCGCGCGCTCGCCTTCGCGCAGGCCGAGGCGGCGGCGCAGCGCGAATTCGGCGTGCCAGAGTTGGGCGACGATCTCGGCGGTCGTGAGGTTGCGGCTGAAGCCCTGGTGCCCGGTCGCGCAGAAGCGGCAATTGACGGCGCACCCGGCTTGCGACGAAATGCACAGCGTGCCGCGTCCGGTCTCCGGGATGAAAACCGTCTCGACCGCATCGCCGGCGCCGACGTCGAACAGCCACTTCACCGTGCCGTCCTGGGCCACCTGCTCGCTCGCGATCGGCAGCTCGGCGATCTCGGCCGAGGCGATCAGCTTGTCGCGGAACGACTTGGCCAAGTTCGACATCGCCGCGAAGTCGCGCTCGCCGCGCTGGTGGATCCAGCGAAAAAGCTGGGTCGCGCGGAACGCCTGCTCGCCCTGCTGCTCGCACCAGTCGCCGAGCGCGCTGCGGTCGAACTGGAGGAGGTTGACCATCCCGAAACCCGCGGCTCAGCGACTGTGCAGGTTCATGCCGGCGAAGAAGAACGCGATCTCGACCGCGGCGGTCTCGGCGGCGTCCGAGCCGTGCACGGCGTTGGCATCGATGCTGGCGGCGAAGTCGGCGCGGATCGTGCCGCGGTCGGCCTTCTTCGGATCGGTCGCGCCCATCAGCTCGCGATTCCTGGAGATCGCACCCTCGCCTTCCAGGACCTGGATCATCACCGGCCCGGAGATCATGAACGAGACCAGATCACCGAAGAACGGACGCGCGCGGTGAACGGCGTAGAACGCCTCGGCCTCAGTGCGCGACAGCTGCGCCATCCTCGCGGCGATCACTTTCAACCCTGCCGCCTCGAAGCGCGCGTAGATCTGGCCAACCACGTTCTTGGCGACAGCGTCGGGCTTGATGATCGAGAGGGTTCGTTCCAGCGCCATAGCCTGTACTCCGGGATCCTGGGCAAAGCCTTTGATTGTAAAGGGCCGGGACCGACGATCCGACCGTCAGCGGCCGCGTCGGCCACCGCCGCCGTGGCCACCGCTGCCACCGCCGCCGTACCCGCCTCCGCCCCCGCTTCCGCCCCCGCCCCCACCGCCACCTCCATAACCACCGCCGCCGCCGCGACCGCGGTTCTTGCGATGAAAGGCGTCGGCGCCGATGTAGCCGACCGAGGTCTGCAGCGGATCGGGCTCCTTCGGATCGCGCTTGGGCCCGATCGGCGCCCGCGGCGCGCTGCCGCCCGCGCCGAAGCCGCTGTTCGGGCCGATGCGGCGACCCTGGACGAAGCGGTGGTCGAAGGTCTGCTGGAGCGGGTTCGGGATGCGGCTCGGATCGAAATCGTCGTCCTCGTCGCGCTCCTCGCTGCCGTTCTGAGAGCGTTCCTGCGCAGGCGGCGCATCGAAGCGCGCTTCGTCGGGCCGGCGCGCTTGCGGCCGCTGCCTGTCGTTCTGCGCCCGCTCGCCCTGCGCCCTGTCGTTGTGCGGCCGATCGCCCTGGGGTCGATCGTTCTGCGGCCGGCCGGCGCGCGGGCCGCGGTCGTCGCGGCGCTTCGCGCCGCCGTCGCCGCGCTCCTCGTTTCGTTCCGGCGCGCTGTTGTTGCCACTCGCCAGGCGTCGGATCGCCCGCACGTCGTTCTCGTCGAGGTCGACCCAGACGCCGCGCTTCAACCCATGCGGCAGGACGACGGTGCCATAGCGGATCCGGATCAGGCGGCTGACCGTCAGACTGACCGCGTCGAAGAGCCGACGCACTTCGCGATTGCGCCCTTCGGTGATGACCACGCGGTACCACTCGTTGAGCCCTTCGCCGCCGCCGTTCGCGATCGACTTGAACGCGGCGCGCTGGCCGTCGATCTCGACGCCCTCGAGCAGCTTGGCGCGGGCGGCGTCGTCGAGGTGGCCCATGACCCGGACCGCGTATTCGCGCTCGACGCCGAAGCGCGGGTGCATCAGCTGGTTGGCAAGCCCGCCCGAGGTCGTGAACAGCAACAGGCCCTCGGTGTTGATGTCGAGGCGACCGACCGACTGCCACTTGCCCTGCTGCAGTCGCGGCAGGCGGCGGAATACCGTCGGCCGATGCTGCGGATCGTCATGGGTGACGATCTCGCCGACAGGCTTGTGGTACGCGATGATCCGCGCCGGCTGCGGCACGATGCGCAGGCGCACCGGCTTGCCGTTGACCTCGACGCGGTCGCCGAACGAGATACGCTGACCGGTGTGCGCGGGCTCGCCATTGACCGTGACCCTGCCGTCCTGGATCGCCTCTTCCATGTCGCGACGCGAGCCGACTCCGGCCTGCGCCAGCACCTTGTGGAGCTTGGGCGCATCAGGCTCGGGCGCGAGGATGCGCTTGCCCGTCGTCTCCTCGCTCTCGGGCTCTTCGGCGACTTCGGTATCGAACTCGCCCGACATCACCTGGGAGAACACCTCGGTCGCCTCGACCGGAACCGCCGGTTGAAGATGGCGCGGCAGCGGGCCTTCGAAATTGGCCGGCAGGGCGCGCGCGAAACGGTCGTCGCGGCCCTCGCCGCCTTCTCCGTGATCGCCCCGGTCACCGCGGCGGCGATCGCGCCGGTTGCGGCGCCGGCTGCGCTCGCCGGCGGCCGGTGTGCCGGCAAAGTCGCCGCCATCGCCGCTGCCGCCATCGCCGCCGCCGTTGCCGTCATCGGCACCGCTGCCGCGATGGCTCGGGCCGTCGGCGGCGACCGAAGCCTCCGTCCCGGCGCGACCCGGGGGGCCGGAGTCGGCACCGGCACCGTCCGCAGGCACCACCGCCGACGCTTCCGTCGTGACGGTGTTCGCCTCGGTTGCAGCGGGCTTGCGACGGCGCCGGGGCGCCGCGGGCGTGCTCTCAGCCGGCGACGACTCGCCTTCGGCGTCAGCGGCCGGGGCGACGGGCAACGTGCGATCTGCGGGAGCGTTCATGCGTGCGGTTCCAGGGCGTCTGCAGCGGCAGCGGGGCGGTCGGCCAAAGGTTCGCCCGCTGCATCGGCCGCGAGCTCGACAAAAGAAAGAGTGGCTTGCGTCTCGCCGTCCGCCAACACGGCCACTTTTGCGATCGGCTCGCCATCGGCGCCTTCGAGGGTCGGCAGCTGCTCGAGCGAGCCGAGGCCGAGATCGTCAAGGAACTGGCGCGTCGTCGCGAGCAGCGCCGGCCGTCCCGGCGCCTCGCGATAACCGATCGCCTCGATCCAGCCACGGTCCTCGAGCTGCTTGACGACCGACGTGGCAACGGCGACGCCGCGGATGTCCTCGATGTCGCCGCGCGTTACCGGTTGGCGGTAGGCGATGATCGCCAGCGTCTCGAGAACGGCGCGCGAATATTTCGGCGGCCGCTCGGGGTCGAGGCGGGCCAGGTAGGGCGCAATCTCGACGCGGCTCTGGTAGCGCCAGCCGGTCGCGACGGCAGCTAGCTCGATCGCCCGGCCGCTGCATTCGTCTGCAAGCTCCCCGAGCAGCGTGCGCAGCGTGTCGTTGCCGACCTCGCCTGCGAACAGAGCGCTCATCTCGCGCAAGGCCAGGGGCTGGCTCGAGCAGATGAGTGCGGCCTCGAGGACGCGCTTGGCATCCAGGGTCTTCATGTCGTCGTGAAATCCTCGGCCGCGTCGCGGCGCGGCGGTCGGGCGCGTCCTGGGACGCGGCGGGTTCGGCGGGGAGTTCCCGCAGGCGGTTGCTTGCACCCTCGGGTGCGGTCACGTTCCGATGGTCTCGCCGAGCAGTTCGACCGGGCGTTTCGCCGCCGCGCGAACCTCTCGCATCGAAAGGGAATGGCCGATTGTAGCGACTGGAGCCGCCGCCCGGGCGAAGTTTCAGGCCGACTGGCCGGAAGCGACCTGGGCCCAGGCGTGAGCGAAGTCTCCTGGCGGCGCGGATTCGAAGCTCAGGCGCTCACCGGACGATGGATGCGCGAACGCGAGGATGGCGGCGTGGAGCGCCTGGCGCTGCATGCCGTGCGCCGCGGCGCCGCCGTACAAGCGGTCGCCGACGAGCGGCAGGCCGCGCGCCGAGAGGTGGACGCGGATCTGGTGGGTGCGGCCGCTGTGCAGCGTGCAGCGGAGCGCGGCGAAGCCGCCGCCGGCGCAGACGCGTTCGACATCGGTCCGGGCGGGCTTGCCCGAGGCGACGATCGCCATCCGCGTTCGCACCTTCGGATCGCGGCCGATCGGCGCATCGATGCTCCAGCGCTTCTCGGCCGGCGCGCCATGCGCGATCGCGAGGTAGCGTCGCTGGACCTCGCGCGCGGCGATGGCGCGGCTCAACGCCGTCACGGCCGCGAGCGTGCGGCCGACGACCATCA
>JBDSLQ010000188.1:0-3830 GCA_039916285.1 Caldimonas sp. | reverse complement strand
TCCCCTGCGGCATCAGGCGCAACAGGATGATGGCCAGCGCCAGCATCGCGATCTCGCCGATCACCGGCGTCGAGCCGAACGAGACGATCTGGTTGATCGCGCCGAAGATGATCGAGCTCGCCAGCGTGCCGGAAATGATCGCCGCGCCGCCGGTGATGACGGTGATGAACGCCTTGGCGATGTAGAGCGACCCGGACGACGGCAGCAGGCCGGTGAGCGGCGCCATCACGCCGCCGGCCAGGCCGGACAGCGCGGCGCCGGCGGTGAAGGTCCACATGTAGATGCGCTGTGGGTTGTAGCCAAGCGATGACGCAACGTCGGCGTTCTGCATCGCGCCGCGCGCGATCAGGCCAACGCGCGTGTAGCGCAGCACCCCCCATAGAAAGAGCATGAGCAGGATTGCGACCGCGATGATGAAGAGGTTGTAGCCGCCCATCTGGTAGGCGCCTACCTGGTACGACTGGATCGGCGCCGGCACGCTCACCGCGGTGTTGCCGAAGATCAGCGTGACGAGGCCGACCATCAGCAGGCTCAGGCCCCAGGTCGCCAGCATCGTGTCGATCATCCGGCCGTAGAGATGGCGGATGACGATGCGCTCAACCAGCAGGCCGAGAATGCCGACGACTAGCGGCGCCAGCACCAGCATCGCGAACCAGATGTCGATGCCGGCGCGGTTGCAGAAGATCGTCGTGTAGCCGCCGATCATCACGAATTCGCCGTGGGCGAGGTTGATGACCCGCATCATTCCGAACACGACCGCCAGCCCCGCGCTGATCAGCGCGAGGAAGGCGATCATGTAGAGGATCTCGAGAAAGACGACGGCGGCGTAGTCCAAGGAAGCAGAGCTCCGTCGTCCAAGTCAGCCTAGATCGTCACCTCGAACTGCTTGTTCTCGTTCGGATTCTTGGCCAGATTGCACGAGGCCGCAGTGTCGCTCGGCGGGCGCTGGTTGAACGCCTGCTTGATCGTCAGCTTCTGGCCCTTGACCTCCATCACCTTGATGTCCAGCGACGCGTGGTGCGTCACCGGATCCATCTTGACGAGGCCTGCTGGCCCCTGGATGCTGATCCCGGACTCGAGCACCTTCAGCATCTTCTCGCGATCGAGCGAGCCGGCCTTCTTGACCGCCTCGGCCCAGAGCTTGATGCCCTGGTACTGCGAGACCGCGATCTCGTGGACGACCTTGGTGTCGCCGAAGCGCTTGGCCCAGCGTGCGAGGAAATCCTTGTTGGCAGGCGACGGATCTTCCTGACTGAAGTTGCCGGCGATCAGGATGCCGTCGCCTTCTGCCGGCGAGAGCGCCAGGTGCTCGTTGCCAACGCCGAAGGTCGTCGAGTAGAGCGGGATCTTCTTGTTCATCCCCGACGCGGCCCACTGGCGGAAGAACGACAGGTGCGCGCCGCCGACGAGCGCAGCGCACACCGACTCCGGCTTGGCCGCCTGGATCTTGGCGATCGTCGAGCCAAAGTCGGCGACGTCGAGCGGGAAGAAGTCGGTCTGCAGCACCGAGCCGCCGCGCTGCTTGACGTAGTGCGCGACCCACTTGGCGGTGATCTGGCCGTAGTTGTAGTCGGCGGCGAGCACGTAGACCTTCTTGCCCCACTGCTTCTGCGAGATCTCGACGATCGGTTCGACCGCCTGCGCCGGCGTCGTGCCGGTGACAAAGCAGTTGCGATCGCAAACGCCGCCCTCGTACAGCACGTTATAGAAATAGAGGATGTTGGCGCGCCGGAACGTCTGGCGGATCGCCTCGCGCGACGCCGAGGTGATGCCGCCGTGGACGACGTCGACCTTGTCGTCGCGCGCGAGCTGCTGCGCGTACTTGGTGTAGAGCGCGATGTCGGACTGGCTGTCGTACTGGACGACCTGGATCTTCCTGCCGAGGAGCCCCCCCGCGGCGTTGATCTCCTCGGCTGCGAGCGTCGTCGCCATCACCATCGGCTTGCCGTAGGCGTCGAGGTTGCCGGAGTTGTCGAGCACCGAGCCGAGCTTGATCGCGGCGCCCTGGCCGAAGGCATGGAATGGCAAGGCGATGCCGGCGGCGGCACCGGTGGTCGAGGCGATGAAAAGGCGACGTGAAAACGACATGGGGTTCTCCTCTGCTGTTGTTGAAGCGCCGGTTGGCAACGAACGAACGATGCGAGCCCGGCGTCAGCCCTTGGGCCGCGACCTGTCGCTTGCGGAATCGGGAGCGCCCGCGCCCGGGCCTCCTCCCTTCGGTCCACCCACCGCCGCGGAAAGATCCACGCCGATCGAATCGCCGATGCTCTTCATCGCCGGAAGCTGCAGCGCCATGCCGAGGATGCTGTCCATCACCTGCGTGACCGGCGCGCGTTGCCCGCCGTCGCCGCCCGCACCGCCGGTGCCGCCGCCATTGCCGTTCGACGAGCCGCCGAAGCCGGTCACCTGGTGGATGCGGATGCTGTCGATCTTCTCAACCGGCTTCATCATCTGGGCGATGATTTCCGGCAGGCGATCGAGCCGATGCTGCTCGAGCTGCAGGTGCATCAGCTCGCTCGTGCGGGAGTTCTCGGCACCGATCATCGCCCGCGCGCCTTCGGACTCGGCGGTCAGGCGGATGCGCTCGGCCTCGGCGCGCGTCGTCGTCGCCGAGGCATGCGCCCTCGCCGTCATCAGCAGCACCGCGGTCTCGCTCTCGGCCTTGGATGTCTCGACCTCGCCGCGCTCCTGCTCGCGCTTGAGAGCGATCTCGCGCGAGCGGTCGGCAACGGCGCGCTCGCGCTCGGTCTGGAGCTGCTCCTGGGCAAGGACGATCTCGGTGCGGGCGAGCTCGGCCTGCGCCTGCGCCCTCGCCTCCTCGGCGTGCTTGGTCGCCATCGCGATCGAGCTGTCGATCTTCCTCACTTCCGAGCTCAGCTGCGCCTCGATCTCGAGTTTGCGCAGCTCGCGCGCCTTCTGGATCTCGGCGACCCGCGTCGCCTGCTCGCGCTCAATGCGCGCGGCCTCCGATGCGACCGTCGACTGCTCGCGCGCGCGCGCGGTGTCGGCGTCGCTCGCGGCCTTGAGCTTCTCGATCTCGAGGCGCTGGCCGATCTGCGCCTCCTCTTCCTCGCGCGAGAGGCTCAGGCGCTGCTTGATCGCCTCGAGCTGCGTCTGGCGCACCGAGACGTCGGCGTCAGCCTCGATCTCGGCCCGCTTCTTCTTGCTCGTTGCGATGATCTCGGCGAGCTTGCGCAAGCCGACGGCGTTGAACGCGTTGTTGTCGTCGAGCGAGGCGAACGCCGCCTGGTCCATGCGCGTCAGCGACACCGATTCGAGCTGCAGCCCGCTGTGCGCCAGGTTCTCGCGCACCGATTCGCGGATCTGGCGCACAAATTCGGCGCGCTTGTCGTGCAACGCGTCCATCGTGAAGGTCGCGCCGGTCGCCTGGATCGCGTCGATGAAGCGTCCTTCGAGAAGGTTCCTGACGCCCTCGGGGCTGAGCGACTTGGAGCCGATCGCTTGCGCCGCGGTAGCCACGCCGTCGACCGTCGGTTGCACGCGCAGGTAGAACTCTAGCTCGACGTCGACGCGCATCCGGTCTTCGGTGATCAGCGACTTGGCGCCGGCGCGGCTGACCTCGATCCTCATCGTCCGCATGTTGATCTCGTCGACCTTGTGCAAGAACGGCAGCGCCAGCGTGCCGCCTGTCAGGACGATCTTCTGGCCGCCGAAGCCGGTGCGGATCAGGGCGACGTCGCGCGATGTCTTGCGGTAGAAGCGGTTCAGGAAAGCGACCGCCACGGCGACCGCGACAATCAGGACGATCAGCCCGAATAGCCAGGCCAGCAAGGTCATGGGATCCCTCCTCCGACGGCGATGCGTCGGCC
>JBDSLQ010000187.1:0-2648 GCA_039916285.1 Caldimonas sp. | reverse complement strand
CGTCGGCTAGCAAGAAGAAGTAATTGACCACCTGCTCCGGCTTGCCGGCAAACTTCTTGCGTAGCTCGGGATCTTGAGTAGCGATGCCCACCGGACAAGTATTCAGATGACACTTGCGCATCATGATGCAGCCTTCGGCCACCAGCGGCGCGGTCGCGAAGCCGAATTCGTCAGCGCCGAGCAGCGCGCCGATCACGACATCGCGCCCGGTCTTCATCTGGCCGTCGGCCTGGACGCGGATGCGGCCGCGCAGGCGGTTCAGCACCAGGGTCTGCTGCGCCTCGGCGAGGCCGAGCTCCCACGGCGTTCCGGCGTGCTTGATCGAGCTCCACGGCGACGCACCGGTGCCGCCGTCGTGGCCGGCGATCACGACATGGTCGGCTTTCGCCTTGGCGACGCCGGCGGCGATCGTGCCGACGCCGACCTCGGAGACGAGCTTGACGCTGACGCTGGCCTTCTGGTTCGCGTTCTTGAGGTCGTGGATCAGCTGCGCCAGGTCCTCGATCGAGTAGATGTCGTGGTGCGGCGGCGGCGAGATCAGGCCGACGCCAGGCACCGAGAAGCGCAGCCTGCCGATGTAGTCGCTGACCTTGCCACCGGGCAGCTGGCCGCCCTCGCCCGGCTTGGCGCCTTGCGCCATCTTGATCTGCAGCTGATCGGCGGAGACGAGGTACTCGGTGGTGACGCCGAAGCGGCCCGAGGCGACCTGCTTGATCTTCGAACGCAGCGAGTCGCCCGCCTTGAGCGGGTAGTCGGCAATGATGTCGCCCTTGCCGATGATGTCGCTGAAGTGCGTGCCTTCGGCGATCGTCTCGCCGCGCAGCTCGGCGCGGTAGCGCGCCGGATCCTCGCCACCCTCGCCGGTGTTCGACTTGCCGCCGATGCGGTTCATGGCGACGGCCAGCGTTGCGTGCGCCTCGGTCGAGATCGAGCCGAGCGACATCGCGCCGGTGGCGAAGCGCTTGACGATCTCCCGGGCCGGCTCGACCTCGTCGATCGGGATCCGTTTCGCCGGGTCGACGACGAACTCGAACAGGCCGCGCAGCGTCATGTGGCGCTGCGACTGGTCGTTGATGAGCCTGGCGTATTCCTGGTACGTCTCGTAGCGGTTGGCGCGCACGCCGTGCTGCAGCTTGGCGATCGCGTCGGGCGTCCACATGTGCTCTTCGCCGCGCACGCGCCAGGCGTATTCGCCGCCGGCATCGAGCATGCCTTCGAGCACCGGGTCGTCGCTGAAGGCGGCGCGGTGCATGCGGATCGCTTCCTCGGCGACGGCGAAGATGCCGATCCCCCCGACCTGGCTCGCGGTGCCCCGGAAGTACTTGTCGACGAGCGGCTTCTCGAGGCCGATCGCCTCGAACAGCTGGGCGCCGCAGTAGGACATGTACGTCGACACGCCCATCTTCGACATGATCTTCGACAGGCCCTTGCCGATCGCCTTGACGTAGTTGTAGGCCGCCTTGTCGCCGAGCTCCTTCGGCAGCTCGCCGCGCAGCGCGGTGAGCGTCTCGAGGGCGAGATACGGATGGACCGCCTCGGCGCCGTAGCCGGCGAGGACGGCGAAATGGTGGACCTCGCGCGCCGAGCCGGTCTCGACGACCAGGCCGGCGGTCGTGCGCAGGCCTTCGCGGACCAGGTGCTGGTGCACCGCCGAGAGCGCAAGGGCAGCGGGCAGCGCGACCTGCTCGCGGCTCATGCGCCGGTCGCTGATGATCAGGATGTTGTGGCCGCTCCGGATCGCGTCGACGCTCTCGGCGCACATCGACGCCAGCTTGGCCTCGACGCCCTCCGCGCCCCAGGCGAGCGGGTACGTGATGTCGATCTCGTAACTCTTGAACTTGGCACCCGTGTGAGCGGCGATCGAGCGCAGCCGCGCCATGTCGGCGCCGTCGAGGATCGGCTGCGCGACCTCGAGGCGCATCGGCGGGTTGACGGCGTTGATGTCGAGCAGGTCGGGCTTGGGGCCGATGAACGAGACGAGCGACATCACGATCGATTCCCGGATCGGATCGATCGGCGGGTTCGTGACCTGCGCGAACAGCTGCTTGAAGTAGTTGTAGAGCGGCTTGTTCTTGTCCGACAGCACGGCCAGGGGCGAGTCGTTGCCCATCGAGCCGATGCCCTCCTCGCCGGCCTGCGCCATCGGGCTCATCAGGAACTTGATGTCTTCCTGGGTGTAGCCGAAGGCCTGCTGGCGATCGAGAAGGCTCTCGTCGAACGCCGTCTGCGCGGTTCCTTCGGGCAGCTCTTCGAGCTTGATGCGGACGCTGTCGACCCACTGCCGGTACGGCTTGGCCGACGCGAACTGGTTCTTCAGCTCCTCGTCGTCGACGATCCGTCCCTGCTCGAAATCGATCAGGAACATCTTGCCCGGCTGCAGGCGCCATTTCTTGACAATGCGGTTCTCCGCAATCGGCAGGACCCCCGTCTCCGAGGCCATGACGACGAGCCCGTCGTCGGTGACGATGTAGCGCGCCGGCCTGAGGCCATTGCGATCGAGGGTCGCGCCGATCTGGCGGCCGTCGGTGAAGACCATCGCCGCGGGGCCGTCCCAGGGCTCCATCATCGCCGCGTGGTACTCGTAGAAGGCGCGCCGGCGCGCGTCCATCTCGGTGTGCTGCTCCCACGCCTCGGGGATCATCATCATC
>JBDSLQ010000186.1:0-3352 GCA_039916285.1 Caldimonas sp. | reverse complement strand
TCGCCGACGACACGATCAAGAACTTCGAGAAAGAGACCGGCATCAAGGTCAACTACGACAACTACGACAGCAACGAGGTGCTGCTCGCCAAGCTCGTCGCCGGCAACACCGGCTACGACATCGTCGTCCCGGGCGCTCACTTCGCGAAGACGCAGATCGAGGGCGGACTGCTGCAGAAGCTCGACCGCTCCAAGCTCGGCAACTGGGGCAACCTCGACCCGGCCCTGCTGAAGCAGATGGCCGCGGTCGATCCCGGCAACCAGTACCTGGTCGACTGGCTGTGGGGCTATGTCACGGTCGGCATCAACGTGCCCAAGGTGAAGACGGCGCTCGCTGCCCCGCCCAACGCGTTGCCGATGCCGGACAACGCCTGGAGCCTCCTCTTCGACCCGAAGTACGCGGCGCGGCTCAAGGGCTGCGGCATCGGCTTCCTTGACTCGGCATCCGAGGTGCTGCCGGTGTCCCTGCTCTACGTCGGCAAGCCCGCCTACAGCACCAACGCCGCCGACTACGACGCTGCCGCCAAGATGCTGCAGTCGATCCGGCCCTACGTGACACGCATCTCGTCGGCGAGCTACATCAACGACCTCGCCGGCGGGTCGCTGTGCGCGGTGATGGGCTACTCGGGCGACATCAACATCGCCCGCGCTCGCGCGCTGGAGGCCAACCCGAAGAAGCCGGCGGCGATCGAGGCGCTGGTTCCGAAGGGCGGCGCGACGCTGTTCTTCGATTCGATGGCGATCCCGAAGGACGCCAAGAACGTCGCCAACGCGCACCTGTTCATCAACTACATCCTGCGCCCCGAGGTCGCCGCCGCGCTCACCAACAAGGTGTTTTACGCCAACCCGAACGCGGCCTCGCTCAAGTTCGTGAAGAAGGACGTCGCCGAGAACAAGACGATCTTCCTCTCGGCTGCCGAACAGGCGCGCATGACGCCGCCCGATGCATTGCCGCAGGCGATCCGGCGCGTGCAGACGCGTGTCTTCACGAACTTCAAGGCTGGCCGCTGACCTGAGCTACGAGACCTTCACGCCCTTCCAGAACGCGACCCGCCCCTTGATCTCCCGGGCCGCCTCGCTCGGCTCGGGGTAGTACCAGACCGCGTTCTCGTTCATCTCGCCGTCGACCATCAGGCTGTAGTAGTGCGCCTGGCCTTTCCACGGACAGCTGGAACGGTGATTGCTGAAGGTGACGTACTCGCGCTTCAGGCTCGGCTCGGGGAAATAGTGGTTGCCTTCGACGACGACGGTATCGTCGCTCTCGGCGATCGTCGCGCCGTTCCAGGTGGCCTTCATGTCGAACGTCCTCGGTAAGAAGGCGGAATACTAGGCGACTGAAAGGAAAATCATGACCACAAAAGTCCGCACCGGCCAGGCGCCCGGCAACCTCGAGCGCGGCGAGTTCGCGATCCGCTTTCATGCCTCGTTCGTCGACCCGGCGTTTCGCGCCGAGGACGGTGCCATCGATCGCCTCGAGGCGATCGCCTGGGACGCCTACAGCGAAGGACGCAAGGCGCCGATCACTAGAAAGGCCGGCCCCGGCTACGCCGACCCCGACTACGACCTGGCGGTCGAATGGATCGAGACCAAGGAGCGGCTCGAGCGCGCGCAGAAGGTCTGGGCCGATCCGAAGACGCAGACGCGCGCCCTCGTCATCTGCGGCTCGCCGCGCAACGACGGCACCTGCCCGGGCGAGATCTCGAAGACGTTCCGTCTCGCCGGGCTCGTCAGCGAAGAGCTGAAGAAGGCGAAGGTCGAGGTCGACTTCCTCGACCTGAGCCTGTTGACGTCGGAATACGGCCGCAAGATCCATCCGTGCAAGGGCTGCGTCTCGACGGCGATGCCGCTCTGCCACTGGCCATGCAGCTGCTATCCGAACCATTCGCTCGACCAGGTCAACGACTGGATGAACGAGATCTACGAGCGCTGGGTCGCCGCGCACGCGATCGTCATCGTCACGCCGACCCACTGGTACAGCACGTCGAGCGCGCTCAAGTTGATGATCGACCGCCTGGTCTGCGCGGACGGCGGCAACCCCGATCCGACCTCGACCCACGGCAAGAAGCCGGCCAAGGCGAAGGAGATCGAGCTGAAGGGCTGGGACTACCCCCAGCACCTCGAGCGCCGCGTTTACGGCCTGGTCGTCCACGGCGACGTCGCCGGCATCGAGGGCTCGCGCCGGGCCTTGTCCGACTGGCTCAACTGGATGGGCCTGGTCGACGCCGGCAGCCAGGCCCGGCTCGACCGCTACATCGGCTACTTCGAGCCGTACGCCACCAGCCACGACACCCTCGATCGCGATGAGGCTGTGCAGGAGGAGACCCGCGTCGTCGCCCGGGCGGTGGCGCAGACGACGGCCGCGCTGCGCGCCGGCGAGCTCGACCGAGCGACAAAGACGCACGAATCGCCCCGCCCTAAATAGCGGTTCCGGCGCGCGAAAGCACCGCGGTCAGCGGCCGCGGACCGGAACGGGTAACCTCTCATGTTGCACTGCAACAAAGTGCGCTGTCGAGAACCGCGTTGAGAAACTCCTTCCTGCGAAAGATGATGGCGGCGGGCGGCCTGACCCGCCAGGGCAAGCTGGCTGAGGCGACCCTGGCGATCCAGCGCGCGCTGCTGTCGGGCGCCCCCGGCGGTAGCGCCCGCCCCGCTGGGCCGCCATCGGTCCGGGCCACTGACAAAGGCATGAAGGCCGGTGCCGGCGCGACTGTGGATGCCGGGGTAGCGGCCAGCGAGGTGGCAAGCGATGCGGCCATCGTCCTCGAGGGCCTGGTGCGCGAAGCCGAGCCGGCCCCGGCTCGCCCCGTCGGCGGTGGCGAGGCCTCCGTCGCCGACCCTGTCGAGACGTCCGGGCGGTTCCTCGGCAGCAGCTTCACCGGTGGCGCCGGCACGCGCACCTTCAAGCTGTTCGCTCCGGCCGGGTTCGAAGGTCAGTCGCTCCCGCTGGTGGTCATGCTGCATGGCTGCACCCAGGACCCGGACGACTTCGCCGCCGGCACGCGGATGAACGAGCTCGCCCAGGCGGAAGGCTTCTTCGCCCTCTACCCGGCGCAGGCGGCGCGGTCCAACTCGCACAAGTGCTGGAACTGGTTTTCTCCCGCCGACCAGCGGCGCGGCAGCGGCGAGCCGGCGCTCCTCGCCGGCATGGTTCGCCACATCCAGCAGACGCATCCGGTCGATGCCGATCGGGTCTACGTGGCGGGCCTGTCGGCAGGCGGCGCGATGGCGGCGATCCTGGCGAACGAGTACCCGGATCTCTTCGCCGCCGCCGGCGTGCACTCGGGCATCGCGACCGGCGCCGCGCACGACGTCGCGTCGGCGTTCTCGGTGATGAAATCCGGGCCCGCCACCGC
>JBDSLQ010000185.1:0-7431 GCA_039916285.1 Caldimonas sp. | reverse complement strand
GGCCGGTCACCGCCGCGTTCTCGCCGGCCGCGTAAACAATCGACACCGGCCGCGGCGCCGCCTTGTTCTGCTCATCGACCACGTAGACGATCTTGCCGCGCGGCGACTCGATCACCGCCACCAGCGGGATGACGCTCGCGCCCTTCAGGGTCTGCACGGCCAGGCGAATGGCCACGAAAGCGCCCGGCCAGAGCCGCTCCTCCTTGTTCGCGAACTCGGCCTTGACGCGGACCGTCCCCGAATTGGCGTCGACGACGTTGTCGACGAACTGGAGCCGGCCGAGGAGCGGCGTCGCGACTTCGGGCAGGACGGCGCTGACGCTGCCGCCGCCTGCCTTCAGCGTTGCCAGGGCCTCGCCGAGGTTGCGCTGCGGCAGCGCGAAAGCAACGCCGATCGGGTCGAGCTGGGTGATCGTCACCAGGGCCGCGCCGCTCGGCTGCACCAGGCTGCCCGGGAAGACGTTGATCGCGCCGGCGCGCCCGGCCATCGGCGCGGTGATCCTGCTGTACGAGACCGCGACCTGGGTCGCTTCGATCTGCGCGCGGTCGGCGGCGACGACCGCCTGCTGCGCATCGACCAGCGTCTGGGTGGTGTCGAGCGCGCCTTGCGAGATGAAGTTCTGCGCCAGCAGGTCCTTGCTGCGGGCGAGCTGGCGCTGCGCGTCGGCGAGCGAGGCGAGGTCCTTGGCCAGCTGCGCCCGCGCCTTGGTGACGTTGACTTCGTCGCCCCGCGCATCGAGCGTGAACAGCAGCTGGCCGGCGCTGACGAACTGGCCCTCCTTGATGTGCGAGCGCTTGATCGTGCTCGCGACTTGCGGCCTGATGTCGACGCTGCTCTGCGAGGTCACCGTCCCGGTTGCCTCGAGGACGACGTCGACATCGCGCTTCATGACGGCAACGGTGCTGACGCTCACCGGCGGCCCGCTGGCCGCACCCGACGCCGACGAGGCCGCCGCGGCCGCGCCGGCGACGCTCGCGCCGGCATCGCCCGGCTTGCCGCGCAGGAGGACATAACCTGCCGCTGCGACGGCGATGGCGGCAACGGCGAGCCCGGCGACGACAGGTCCTCTCATGGATTCGGGATTGTGATGCCTCGCGCCGAATCCCCGGGTCGTCGGTCGACGGGTGGCGTCGCGGCGGCCGGCTCGGCGCCGGGCCGGCGGGACGACCCGGTCAGCGTCGACCGGTCGAGCCGAAGCCCGCTTCGCCGCGCTCGCTGGCGTAGAACGAGGCGACGACGCGAAACTCGGCCTGGACCACCGGAACGATCACCATCTGGGCGATGCGTTCGAACGGTTCGATCGTGAAGGGCGCCTCGCCCCGGTTCCAGCAGCTCACCATCAACGGACCCTGGTAGTCGGAATCGATCAGGCCGACCAGGTTGCCGAGGACGATGCCGTGCTTGTGGCCAAGTCCCGAACGCGGCAGCAGCATCGCCGCGAAGCCGGGATCGCCGAGGTGAATCGCGAGGCCGGTCGGCACCAGCTCGGCGGCACCGGGCGCCAGGACGAGCGGCGCATCGATGCAGGCGCGCAGGTCGAGGCCGGCGCTGCCCGCGGTCGCATACGCGGGGAGGCGATCGGCGATGCGCGGATCGAGGATGCGAACGTCGACGCGCACCCTGGCATGGTCCCCGGTCATCGCCGTGCCTTGCCGTCATTGCCGCGCATCGCCGCGCTCGAGCTCATCGCGCCGTACCGCCGATCCGCGCCGCGATCTCGGCGACGAGCAGGCGCGCGAGTGCGAGCTTGCCGGCGCGCGGCAGCTCGCGCGCGCCGTTCGCGTCGATGAAGGTGAGCACGTTGTCGTCCTGGCCGAAGGTCGCCGGGCCGAGGTTGGCGACGATCAGCGGCACGTTCTTCTTCAACCGCTTGGCGCTCGCATTGGCCAGCAGGTTGCCGCTCTCGGCGGCGAAGCCGACGCAGAAAGGCCCGTTCGGCAGCGCCGCGACGGCGGCGAGGATGTCGACGTTCTCGACCAGCGCGAAGGTCGGCACGCCCTGCCCCTCCTTCTTCTTGATCTTCTCGCCGGCGACCTCGGCGACGCGCCAGTCGGCGACCGCGGCGGTGGCGACGAAGACCTGGCTCTGCGCAGCCGCCGCCATCACCGCGGCGTGCATCTCGGCGGCGCTGGTGACGTCGACGCGGCGCACCTTGCGCGGCGTTGCCAGCGCCACCGGCCCGGCGATCAGGGTCACGTCGGCACCGGCCTCGGCGGCGGCGCGCGCGACCGCGAATCCCATCTTGCCGCTCGAGCGATTGCTGAGGCCGCGCACCGGATCGATCGGCTCGAAGGTCGGCCCGGCGGTGACGAGAACCGTCTTGCCGACCAGGAGCTTCGGCTGGAAAAAGGCGATCAGCTCGTCGAGCAGCTCGGAGGGCTCGAGCATCCGCCCGTCGCCGAATTCGCCGCACGCCTGGTCGCCGCTGCCCGGGCCGAGCACGGTGGCGCCATCGGCCCTCAGCTGGGCGAAGTTGCGTTGCGTCGCCGCATGCGCCCACATCTCGCGGTTCATCGCCGGTGCGATCAGCAGCGGACAGCGTTCGATCGGCCGCGCCAGGCACAGCAGCGAGAGCAGGTCGTCAGCGCGGCCGTGCAGCAGCTTGGCGACGAAATCGGCGCTCGCGGGCGCGATCAGCACGGCATCGGCGTCGCGCGTGAGGTTGATGTGCGCCATGTTGTTGGCTTCGCGCGCGTCCCACTGGCTGGTGTAGACGGTGCGGTTCGACAGCGCCTGCAGCGTCACCGCGGTGATGAACTGCTCGGCGGCTTCGGTCATCACGACCTGCACCGTCGCGCCGGCCTTGACCAGGGCGCGCGTCAGTTCCGCCGCCTTGTAGCAGGCGATCCCGCCGGTCAGGCCGAGCACGAAGTGGCGGCCCGCAAGCTCGGCGGCAGAGGTTGTCACGGCGATGTTCACGGGCCCGCGATTATCGGCGAGCCGCCGCCGTCGACGCCCGACGAGGGCTTGCCCGCTCGCGGCGCACGAGTCTCGACGAGCTAGGCGCGGCCCGACGCGGCGACGAGCGGATCGAGCAGCGCCTTCGCCTCCGCGCCCTCCCAGTCCAGGTCGCCAACGACGACGTGCACCGGCTGGCCGCTGCGGCCGATGATCACCGTGCTCGGGAAGACGCGCGGCGTCCAGGTGACGGTCGCGTCGCCGTCGCTGTCGAGCAGGATCTGCGACTTGAACGGGGCGCGCTCGAGAAAGCGCCGGATCACCTCCGGCGTCTCCTTGTAGTTGACGGCCGCGACGACG
This sequence comes from Caldimonas sp., assembly GCA_039916285.1. Lineage (GTDB taxonomy): Bacteria > Pseudomonadota > Gammaproteobacteria > Burkholderiales > Burkholderiaceae_C > Schlegelella_A. The sequence goes on along the minus strand of JBDSLQ010000185.1, from coordinate 4,173 downwards.
ACGCCATCGCGCCGGCGCCGCGCCGCCATCGCGTCGAGCGACGGCATCTCGAGCCGGCACGGCTCGCACCACGTCGCCCAGAAATTGAGCACGACGACCCGGCCCGCCAGCGCCTCCAGGCGCCAGGGCCTGCCTGTCATGTCGACGACGTCGAGCGCCGGCAAGGGCCGGCCCGCCGGCCAGGCGCGAACGACGTGGGCGGCGGCAGCGAGGCGCCACGGCAGCGCCGTGGCCGCGGCCACCGCGACGGCGCGACCCAGAACGTCGCGACGCGCGGGGCCGGCGGGCGAGGTTCGCCGATTGCTGGGCATCGCCGCATTCTGGGCGATCCCGCGGTAAGGTGCGTGACCCGGCCCCGACCTCACCCCCCGCCGATGACGCCGCGATGCCCGACAACAAGTCCCCCCGCTTCGTCCAGACCGGGCTCGCCGATGCCGATGCCCAGCGAGCCGCCGCGTGTGCTGCGCTGACCGAGCCCCGCGCCAGCGTCGCGCCGAAGTTCTTCTACGACAGGCTCGGCTCGCACTTGTTCGAGGCGATCACCGAGCTGCCGGAGTACTACCCGACACGCACCGAAGCGGCGATCTTCGCCGCGCACGGCGCCGGGATGGCGCGCGCGATCGGCGCCGGCATCGCGCTCGTCGACCTCGGCGCCGGCAACTGCGCCAAGGCGGCGCGCCTGTTCCGGCTGCTCGAGCCGAGCCGCTACGTCGCGGTCGACATCTCGGCCGAGTTCCTGCGCGACGCACTGCGCCAGCTTCAGCGCGATCACCCGCAGCTGCAGATCGCCGGCGTGGGCCAGGATTTCTCGGCGACGCTCGACATCCCGGCCGAGCTCCTCGGCGCTGACCGTCCGGTGTTCTTCTACCCCGGCTCCAGCATCGGCAACTTCACGCCCGAGGAAGCGCTCGCGTTTCTCGGCCGCGTGCGCGAGCGCGCCGGCGGCGGCGGCCTGCTCATCGGCGTCGACCTCGTCAAGCCGCGCGTCGTGCTGGAGGCCGCCTACGACGATTCGCTGGGCGTCACCGCGGCGTTCAATCGCAACGCGCTGGTCAACCTGAACCGCCTCGTCGGCAGCGACTTCGCGCCGCGCCATTGGCGCCACGTCGCCTTCTTCGACGAAGCGAGGTCGCGCATCGAGATGCACCTCGAGGCGTGCGCCGACGTCGAGGTGTCGTGGCCCGGCGGCGGCCGGCGCTTCGGCGCCGGCGAGCGCATCCACACCGAGAACTCGTACAAGTACACCGTTGACGGGTTTGCCGAGTTGCTCGTGGCGGCCGGCTTCCAGGCGCCGCGCCGCTGGACAGACCCGCAAGAGGCGTTTGCCGTCTTCTGGGCTCCGGCGGGCTGAAGGCCGCGCGCGCCGGCGGGTCAGTGCCCGGCCAGGAAGCGGACGACGCGGTCACGCGAGGCTCGCCACGCCGCCGGGTTGCCGCCCACATGAACGCCCCGACCCGGGTTGACGCCGTTCGGCACGTCCTCGCGAAGCCGCACCGGCGCAGCCGAGTCGAAGCCGTGCCAGGCGCCGGGATAGACGACGATCTGCGGCTTCGTCTCGCCTGCCGATTTCGAAAGCGCGACGCACGGTGCCGAGGGCGTCCAGTCGTCGAGCTGGCCGACCAGCATCAGAAGCGGCGCCGACGGCGAGTACCCGCGTTTCAGGTCGCTCTCGCAGCCGGGATAGAAGGCAATCGCGAACGCAGGCTTGACGATCGCGGCGGCGACATCGTGGTGGCGCAGGTTGGTCGCCGACAGCACCGTGCTGCCGCCGTTCGACCAGCCGATCAGGCCGATCCGCCTGGCGTCGACGTCGGCGCGATCGGCGAGGTAGGCGATCGTGCCGAGCGCGTCGAGGCGGCGATTGGCCTGGGTGACGCGCCGCGTCCCGGTGCGCTGCGTGCAGAGCTCCTTCTCGTAGCGCGCGGTCAGCGAGTCGACGACGAGCGCGTGCAGGCCGAGCCCGTTGAAGAGCTCGGCGTACTCGCGCATCCGCCGCGACAGGGCGCCCGTCTTGTCGTAGGCACCGCCGCAGCCATGGAACATGGCAATCGCAGGCGCCGGCGCCCTCGCCGCGGCGAAGAAGAAGCCGGTCAGGACCACCGGCGCGTTGCCGGCGCCGTCGAAGCTCGGGAACGACACCCGTTCCTGCGCCGAGGCGAACGCCGAGCAGGCCGCGATCAGCGCAGCGGCCAGAAAACGCGGCGGCGTCATGCGGGATCGGCGCCGGGCGCGATCGCCGGCGGCGAAGGGTGCAGCCGCGCCATCGCGAACGCATCGACGTAGCGCCCGTCGCGCAACGCATAGCCGCGGTGGCGGCCTTCGGTCTCGAAGCCGAACTTTCGGTAGAGCGCAATCGCCGCGGCGTTGTCGACGTAGACCGTCAACTCGATCCTGAGCGCACCGATCCAGCGGTCGGCGTAATCGCAGAGCGCCTGCATCAGCGCCGTGCCGACGCCCTGGCGCTGCGCCTCGGCGATCACCGAGATGCCGATCACGACGGCATGGCGCCGGCGCTGCATCGGCCCGACCGGGTGCATTCCCGCCGAGCCGACGACCTTGCCGTCGCACTCGGCGACGAGCGAGATGTCGGTCCTGCCGGGTGCGAGCTGATCGACCAGCCGGTGTCGATGCTGCTCCTCGCTCGCATACGGCATCTGCATCAGGTTGGCGTAGACGATCGGCTCGTCCATCATTCGGGCGAAGGCGGCAGCGTCGTCAGGCCGGGCACGCCGGATCATGATCGCCGCGCTCAAGGGCGGCCTCCGCGCAGGTTGCGGTAGTGCAGGAACACCTCGTCGCCTTCGACCTCGCTCGCGACAAGCGCCAGCCGGCGCACGCTGTCGCGGTCGAAGCCGGCGCCATCGGCGAGCGTCGGCGCGTCGCCGCCGACGACGATCGGGCACAGCGTCACGTGCATCTCGTCGATGGCATCGCTGGCAAGGAACTGGAACAGCAGGTCGCCCCCGGCTTCGACGAGCAGGTGGTCGACGCCGCGCGCGGCGAGGCGCTCGAGGATCCAGCGCACCGGCGGGTCGCCGTCGCCCGGCCACGCCTCGACGTCGGCGGGAAAGCCGGGTTTCACGGCGCCGGCTCGGGTGACGAAGAGCGGCCGGATGGCCGGCTCGGCGAGGAATTCCGGCGGCAGGGGCACGTCGAGCGATCGACTGACGACGACGTTCCACGGCCGCACCTTCAGGAGCGGCCGGTCCTCGGCGTCGGGCAGCGCGGGATGTGGCCAGTTGCGAAACGTCGCGCCGCCGACGAGCACCGCATCGGCCTCGGCGCGCAGGCGGCTCATCCGCGCGTGGTCGCGGGCGCTGCCGAAGTAGGTGAAGCGGCGCTCGCGCGTGTTGATGCGGCCGTCGAGAGACACGGCCGTGTTGCTGACGACCTTCACCGCCTGCGCCTCAGTCCCTGGCGGACGGCACGTCGCCGCGGCCGCGCGTGATCTGCACGCCGGCCCACTCGAGGCCTTGCACCGGCGGCCGCTTCTTGACGCTGATCGTCACGTGGTCGATGAGCGCATTGCGCAGCACGACCTCGGCGAGCGTCTCGGCGACGCGCTCGATGAGCAGGAATTCGCGCCCCTGCACGGCGTCGATGAGGTCGCCGGCGAGCCGGTAGTCGACGGTCCGCTCGAGGTCGTCGGCGAGCGCCGCATCGCGCAACGACGGGCAATAGAGCCTGACCTCGACGCGCAGCGATTGCGGAGTCGCCCGCTCCGGATCGGTGCAGCCGACGCGACACGGCACCTCCAGCCCCTCGAGAAAGAGCATGTCCATCATGAGACCCTCACGCTTGCGGCTGGCGCCGCGGCGCTGCCCCCCGAGGGGGCGCGATTAGCATTGGCAGCGGCCCGGCGGCCGGTCACGCGTGCTCCTCGACCCAGCCCGTGACCGAGGCCAGGGCATCGCCGAGGCGCGACGGATCGCTGCCGCCGGCCATCGCCATGTCGGCCTTGCCGCCGCCCTTGCCGCCGACCTGGGCGGCGACGAAGCTGGCGAGGTCGCCGGCCTTGACGCGGCCGGTGCTGTCGGCGGTGACGCCGGCTGCGATCTGCACCTTCTGGCCGTCGACCGCGGCGAGCACGATCACCGCCGTCTTGAGCTTGTCCTTGAGCTTGTCGAGGGTGTCGCGCAGCGTCTTCGCGTCGGCGCCGTCGAGGCGCGCGGC
>JBDSLQ010000184.1:0-6956 GCA_039916285.1 Caldimonas sp. | reverse complement strand
CGTCCTCGACGCAGCCGCCCGAGACCGAGCCGACGACGAGGCCGTCTTCGCGCATCGCCAGCAGCGCACCGGGCGGGCGTGGCGCCGAACCCCAGGTCTCGATCACCGTGACCAGCCAGACCGCATGGCCCTGCTCGCGCCAGTCGCGCGCCTGGACGAGAACCTGGAGGTCGAGGCTGTCCATGCGATCGATCCTACGGCGGCCGCGCCGCTACTGCATGAACCAGCCGTGGCTCACGACCAGAGACTGGCCGGTGAGCGCGCTGGTCGGGACGGCGGCGAAGAAGAGGGCGGTCGCGGCGACGTCGGCGGTGGTCGTGAACTCGCCGTCGACGGTTTCCTTGAGCATCACCTTCCTGATCACGTCGTCCTCGCTGATGCCGAGCACCTTCGACTGCTCCGGGATCTGCTTGTCGACCAGCGGCGTGCGAACGAAGCCCGGGCAGATCACGTTGGCCCGCACCTTGTGCCTTGCGCCTTCCTTGGCGATCACCTTGGCCAGGCCGATCAGGCCATGCTTGGCGGCGACATAGGGCGCCTTCAGCATCGACGCTTCCTTCGAGTGGACCGAGCCCATGTAGATGACGCTGCCGCCCTTTCCCGAAGCGTACATGTGCGGCAGGCACGCCTTGGTCGTGAGGAAGGCGCCGTCGAGATGGATCGCGATCATCTTCTTCCACTCGGCGAAGGGGAACTCCTCGAGCGGATGGACGATCTGGATGCCGGCGTTGCTGACCAGGATGTCGACGCCGCCCCAAACCTTGACGACCTGCGCCACGGCTGCGTCGACCTGGGCTTCGTCGGTGACGTCCATCGCCACGGCCATGGCGTTCGCGCCGATCGCCTCGGCGGCGGCTTTGGCCGCGCCGAAATTCAAGTCGGCGACCGCGACCTTGGCGCCTTCCCTGGCGTAGACCGTGGCGATCTCCCTGCCGATGCCGCTGGCGGCGCCGGTGACGATGGCGATCTTGCCTTCAAGCTGGTTGCTCATGATGTGGCTGGTCTCTTCATACCGGTTGTCGGGGTGATGGTGGTGAGGGCGCGGGGCGACGCAGCGGCGAAGTCGAACACGTGCACGCCCGCGGCACCGCGTTCGCGGTCCAGCCAGCGGGGGTCTTCGAGCGTCGCCTGCGTGTCGGCAAGGCCGGCGGCCCAGTGCTCGAGCATCGAAGCGCGCGAGAACTCGTAGTCCTTGGACTGGCTCTCGTAGTGCTTGCTGCGGTAGATGAGGTGGACGACGTCGACCGAAGTCTCGACCGGCAACGCGGCGAGCATCTTCGCGTCCGGATCGTCGCGCAGGCCGGGCGGCAGGCGCGCGACGAGACGGCGCGCCGCCTGCAGCGTCGCCTGTCGGCTCAGTTCGTAGGTGGTGTTCAAGCGGGTCCGGCTCGAGTAGCGGATGTCCTTCTCGCGCTCGCTCGCCTGGCCGAGGTTGGCCGGCATTGCGCCGCGCGCGGCGAACAGGTCGACCTGGAACACCAGCCGGGCGCCGCGGCCGGGCTCGTCGATCACGTACTGCAGCGGCGTGTTGGAGACGATGCCGCCGTCCCAGTAGAACTCGCCGTCGATCTCGATCGGCGGAAAGCCGGGCGGCAGCGCGCCGCTGGCCATCACGTGGCGCGCGTCGATGCGCATCTCGGCGCTGTCGAAATAACGGAAGTTGCCGCTCGTGACGCCGACCGCGCCGACCGAGAAACGAACGGCGCCCGAGTTGAGCAGGTCGAAGTCGACCAGCCGCTCGAGCGAATCGCGCAGCGGCGCGGTGTCGTAGTAGCTGATCGCCTCCGGCGTTCCGGGCGGCTGGAACGGTGCCGCCGGCACCCGCGGCGAGAAAAATCCGGCGACGCCGAACAGCATCGCGATCGTCGCGCTGGTTTCGTTGAATGCGTCGCGCGCGCCGTTCAGCTCGTGCGCCAGGGGCGGCAGCGAGGGCGAGAACGGGAACGACGACACGCCTTCCCAGAACTCGCGCAGCCGCTCGACCCGGCGCTGCGGCGGGTTGCCGGCGATGAGCGCGGCGTTGACCGCGCCGATCGAGATGCCGGCAAGCCAGTCGGGCGTGTGGTTCATGGCTGCGAGCGCTTCGAACACCCCGGCCTGGTAAGCGCCGAGCGCACCGCCCCCCTGCAGGACGAGGATGCAATCTTCCTCGCCGCGCCGGCCGCGCGTCTTCTTCATGGGCCGTCTCGTTTGCAGGATGGAAAACGCCTCGATCTCAGTGCCGATAGCTCGGATCGATGCGATCGAGCCGGCGCAGCAGCCCAGGCCAGACCAGCTCGCCGGGCCCCTTGTTGAGCGTCGCCATTCGCGCCTGCTCGAGGCTGGTGCTCAGGATGCCGGCGCCGATCTCGATCAGCTCGCCCGAAGTCATGGTGCCGCCGGCCTGGGCGCGAATCTGCACCGCGCAGGCGGTCTCGAACGCATACATCGCGGCGAACGCCGCGGGAACGGTGGCGCCGACGGTGAGCAGGCCGTGATTGCGCAGCATCAGGTACGTCTTGCGGCCGAGATCGGCGACCAGGCGCGGCTTCTCCTCGTCGCGCAGGGCCACGCCTTCGTAGTCGTGGTAGGCGATGCTGGCGAGCACGAAGATGGAGAACTGCGAAATCGGCAGCAGCCCGTTCTTCTGCGCAGACACCGCCACGCCGTTCAGCGTGTGCGTGTGCATGACGCACTGCGCGTCGTGGCGCGCCGAGTGCACCGCGCTGTGGATCACGAAGCCGGCGGGGTTGATCGGGAACGGCGTTTCCTGCAGCACCTTGCCGGCGATGTCGATCTTGACCAGGCTCGACGCCGTGATCTCGTCGAACATCAGACCATAGGGGTTGATCAGGAAGTGCTCGGTGCCTGGAATCTTCGCCGTGATGTGGGTGAAGACGAGGTCGTCCCAGCGGAAGTGGGCCACGAGGCGATAGGCGGCGGCGAGGTCGACGCGCGTCTGCCACTCCTCGGCGGGGACGCGCCCCTCGAGCTGCGGGGTGAGATGGGAAAGGTCGCTGGGTGCGTTCATGCGCAGCTCCTCGAATCCGTGCGGCGGGATCGAAAGTATCCACGAGCGGGGCCGGGCGTGCGGAGCGCCGAACACTTCACGATTCCCGGCCGTGTTACAGCGATCGGCGGACGAACGGCGGCAGTGCCGCCCGCCGCCCCGGCGACGGCGCGCGACACTTGCAAACCTTCTCCAACGCGAGACGTCAGCGATGCACACCTCGTTCGATCAGACCCTCCCGCAACCTTCGCGCTGGGACCAGCATGGCGCCGAGTACGTGCGCTCGAATATCGACTGGTGCGCGCGCTGCTCCAGGCGCCTCGTCGGCCTCAACCCCGGCTTGACTGCAGAGCACGCCTTCGACCTCGCCCACGATCTGAGCCAGGACGACAACCTGCGCGCGATGAGCCCCGAGACGGTCGCCGAAGACATGCACCAGGTCGACCTGCGCGTCGACCGCTGAGGCCCGGCGCGGCGAGGGCGCGTCGCTCACCGGTCGTCATGGCCGACGTCCTGGGGCGCATGCGCCCCGACCCGGTGATGGGCGCGCTGCGCTGACGCTCGGCGAGGTCTACCGACCTCGCACCCCCAGCCTCAGACGCGGCGCAGGCGGTGGTCGGTGCGAGGGTGCCCCAGCGTTCCCGCCAGCAGGAAGGCGCTCACCGCGAGCGAACCGAGCAGGAGCCAGGCAGCGTCTTCCTGCGAGCCGGCGGCCGGCAACGTCGTCAGCGCGAGCGCGATGGCGGCGATGCCGAGGGCCAGGCCGGCGGTGACGAAGCGGCGCAGCGCCGCCCGGGCCTGCAGGCGGGCACCGGTGAAGACAATGCGCATCCATGCCGCGGTGAAGCCGACGCCGAGGGCGAACGAGAGCAGCGTCCCGAGCCCGCCTGGGTGACGGAGCGGAACGCCGGCCAGCGCGGCGTCGTCGGGCGCGCCGAGGAGGACGAGAACAGGCACCAGGAAGACGAGCGCCGACGGCATCACCAGCATCGCGGCCGCGCACAGCCGGATGCCGAGGTTGTCGGCGAGGAGGCTGGCCCGATAGAGTGCGATCTTGGTCAAGGGCATCGACGATCCCGATCCGCTGTGCCTAGATCATGGGGTGTTTCGCACCGTCGCGGCACTGCCGGCCGGCGCCAGACGATCCGAGTTGCGGCGAAGTTCACAGGCAACGCGGGTCGCGGCGCGCACCACTGCCGTCGCCGGATCACCTCAGGAATGCGGCCGGTCAGCGCGAGAGGCGCGTGCCGGGATGCTGTCTAGAATCGCTTCGGTCGCGCGCCTCCAAACGGTCGGCCGCAACGCTCGTTTTTCCGGCATGGATGACGCAACGACACTGTCCGCCGCGAACGCGACGAGCGCCTACGGCACGGTCGCTGTCGTCCTCCACTGGTTGCTCGCCGTGTTGATCGTCGCCTCCTTCTTTCTCGGCCTCTCGATGGTCGACCTGCCGTTCTCGCCGCAGCGCTTCCGTTTTTTCAATTGGCACAAATGGCTCGGCATCGCCGTGCTGATGCTGTCGGCGGCGCGCCTCGTCTGGCGCGCCGCCGGGCACCGGCCTCCTCCCGTTCCTGCCGGGATGCCGGCGTGGCAGCTCGCCGCCTATCGCGGCATCCATCTGGTCTTCTATGGCCTGTTCTTCGCCGTTCCGCTTGTTGGCTGGGCCTACACCTCGGCGGTCGGCGTTCCGGTCGTCTTCCTCGGCTGGCTGCCGCTGCCGGATTTCGTTCCACGCGACAAGGCGCTCGGCGACGACGTCTTGAAGCCGTTGCACGCGATCGCCTCCTACCTGCTCGCCGCCATCGTCGTCGTCCACATCGCCGCCGCGCTCAAGCACCATTACGTCGAGCGCGATGGCCTGCTCGTGCGGATGTGGCCGTGGTGGCCGAGCCGGAGTCGGGCATGAGATGGATCGTCCGCGCCCTCGTGCCGCTGCTGGCGCCCCTGTTGCTCGCGCCCGGGGTCGATGCGCGGGCGCAGGGGCCGTCGCAGGCCCGGCTGGTTGCGACGCAAAGCGAGATCACGTTCCAGGTCAAGCAGAGCGGCGTGCCGATCGACGGCCGTTTCCGCAAGTTCGACGCGCAGCTCGCGCTCGATCCGAAAGCGCCCCAGACCGGCAGCGTCAGCGTCACGGTCGACACCGGCAGCGCCACCGTCGGCTTCGCGGAGAGCGACGCGGAGCTGCCGCGGGCGCCCTGGTTCAACAGCAGCAAGTTCCCGCGCGCCGTCTTTCAATCGAGCGCGATCAAGGCGTCGGGCGGTGGCCGATTCCAAGCCGCGGGCAAGCTCGACCTGAAAGGCATCGCGCACGATCTCGTCATTCCGGTGATGATTGTCCAGAACGGTCCGCAATCGACGGCGAGCGGTGAGTTCGTCGTCAAGCGGCTGGACCTCAAGATCGGCGAGAACGAGTGGACCGACCTGTCGCTGGTCGCCAATGACGTTCGCGTCCGCTTCAAGCTGGTGTTCACGGGCCTCGGCCCACTGTAGGCATATCAACAATCTGGAGATACGACTCAATGCAAAAGTCCCTTGTCGCTGCGACGCTCATCACAGCCGCCGCCGCCGTGGCCGCCGAGCCCGTTACCTTCGCGATCGATCCGGAGCACACGGTCGTCACTTTCGAGGTCCTTCACTTCGGAACGTCGACGCACCGCGGCCGTTTCCAGGCCAAGGACGGCAGTGTCACCCTCGACCGCGCGGCGAAGACCGGCAATGCCGACATCACGCTCGACGTCACCACCGTGAGCGTCCCGGTGAAGTCGCTCGACGGCATGCTCAGGGGCGAACGGCTGCTCAACGTCGCGCAGAACCCGACTGCGCGCTTCGTCGGCGATGCCTTCACCTTCGACGGCGCCAAGGTGGCGTCGGTCGCCGGCACTCTGACGATCATGGGCAAGTCGCAGCCGGCGACGTTGAAGGCGGTGCGCTTCAACTGCTACGAGAACGGCCAGCTCAAGCGTGAGGTCTGCGGCGGCGACTTCGAGACGACGATCCAGCGCAGCCAGTACGGTCTCGGTTTCCTGCCGAACGTCGCGCCCGACGACGTCAAGCTGCTGATTCAGATCGAGGCGATCCGGCAGTAGAGACGCGCCTTACTTGTTCGCCTCGACGTAGGCCTTCGGATCCTTGTCGACCGGCGTGACGCCGGCGTAGTGCCGCGCTTCGAACGTCGCGAAGGCGACCGCGAGGGCGTGCCGGAGCTGAACGTCGGCGTTGTCGCGGAAGTCGGCCAGGCCCTCGAGCTCTTCCTCGCTCATGTGCTCGCTGTTCGCCTTGTTGGCCTCGGCGACTGCCGTGAACCAGCTCTCGCTGGCGACGTCGTGGCGCGCCACCTTTGCGACGGCGTCGCGGATCTCGTTGTGATCCTTGATCGCGTGCTCGGTCTCCGCGGCAGCGTCGGCGCGACCGCCGGCGCCGGTGCCGACGCGAAGCAGCGTGGGGTAGAAGTGCCGCTCCTCGGCCTCGGCGTGCACTTCGAGGAAGGCCGATAGCCGGGCCCAGATCGCGCCGAGCGCCGTCGTGTCGCCTCTGTCGATCTGCTCAAGGATCGCGAACAGCCTTCGCTGCTCGTGGTGGTCGTCGAGGATCAGCTGGGTGATGTCCATTGCGTCATTGTCCTACCTGCACGTCGCCCGAGCCGCGAGAGACGATTGCAGTCCTCGTCGAGAATGCGCGACCATGTCGATGACACGTCAGCTCGCGGCAATTGCCTTCACGCTCTTCTTCGCGCTCGACAGCGGATCGTCGTTCGCAGCCGAGCCGATGGCATCGTCCCCGGCACACGTCGTTCCCGCCGCCGGCGAGCTGCAAGGCGCCAGCAGCGGCGGCATCGCCGTCTTCAAGGGCATTCCGTACGCAGCTCCGCCGGTCGGCGCCCTGCGCTGGCAGGCGCCGGGTCCGCCGCCGCGCTGGCAGGGCGTGCGCCAGGCGACGAGCTTTGCCAGCGCATGCATGCAGAAGCCGG
>JBDSLQ010000183.1:0-4770 GCA_039916285.1 Caldimonas sp. | reverse complement strand
CGGCCGATCGTCATTCCGGAAGCAAGCCTGGTGCTGTTCGGCGCACGCATCACCAGCCAGGAGCAGGTGGCAGCCAATGTCATCCCGGTTCCAGCTCCTTTCAGCATCTTCGCGGCCGACGTGAGCGAAGAGAACCTGGTGCTCGCGCGCGGCTACAACCTGCTGTATCGCGCCGCCGCGCGCATGACGCCGTTCTCGAGCGGCGCCGGTGATCCACGCAACCCGGGCGACGACTTTCCGAACGTCGAGCAGGCCTTCGGCAAGCTTTCGGTCGCGCCGCCCACGGTCTATCGGCGCGGCACCGGCGTCATCCCTTCGCGCACGGCCGGCTTCGGCGACCTGACGTTCGAGCGCTTTCCACCCGGCGTGGGTTTCGCAGCGCCGGCGCCCGAAAGCCCGGCCGCCGGCGCCCGCTTCATCGTGCCGCGCGTGGCCTCGCCGGAGCTGATCGACGACGGCGCCATCGTGCTCGGAGGATGCGATCTGGCCGAGGGCGTCCATGTCGGCCACGGCAGCTGCCTGCACGGCGCCGACGCCCCGGCGATCGCGGTGGGCAAGGGTACCCGCATCGGGCGCAACTCGAGTCTGCACGAGCTCTCGCTCTCGTCGTGCCGCGTCGGCGCCGATTGCGTCATCGGCGATCGGGTGGTGCTGCACGGGCCGCTGGAAGTCGGCGATCGGGTCAGGGTCGGCGACGGCTCGGTGCTGTTCGGTCCGAAGATCGCCGACGGCGTGACGATCGGCGCCGGAGCCCTGGTGTTCGGCCCTGTCGAGGTGACGAAGGATGTTCCGGACGGCGCCGTCATCGTGCCGCCGGGGATGGAGTTCCTGATCGCGCCGTCGGCCAGCGGCAGCCCCGTGGCGCTGCCGATCTCGGCCATCATGATGTTGCAATGGCTGGCGATCCAGCAGCTGGGCGGCTCCGACTGCGGCTTGTGCGCGCTGTCGATGTTCAGCTGAGACCACGCTCACGTCGAGATCGCGGCGTGGCCTCTAGTTCGGCAGCTCACGCATCGCCTTGTCGCCAAGCCCCATGGGCAGCGGGAAGTGGACGCGCTCTGGCGTCCCGGCGACGCTACGCACCGACACCGCGCCGAGAGCACGCAGGCGCGTGACCACCGCCTCGACGAGCACCTCGGGCGCGGACGCGCCGGCGGTGAGGCCGACGCGACGCTTGCCTTCGAACCACTCCGCGCGCAGATCTTCGGCGCTGTCGACCATGTAGGCGTCGGCGCCGAGCCGCTCGGCGAGCTCGCGCAGGCGGTTGCTGTTCGACGAGCTCGGGCTGCCGACGACGATGACGACATCGACCCCGGGCGCGAGGACCTTGACCGCGTCCTGCCGGTTCTGCGTCGCATAGCAGATGTCCTGCTGCTTGGGCTGGCGCACGCCGGGAAAGCGACGCTTCACGGCGTCGAGGATCTCGGCGGCGTCGTCGACCGAGAGCGTCGTCTGCGTCACGACGGCGAGCGACTGGCCGTCGGGGACGTCGACGCGCTCGACGTCGGCAACGTCCTCCACCAGGTGGATGCCGCGCTCGAGCTGGCCCATCGTGCCCTCGACCTCGGGGTGGCCCTTGTGGCCGATCATGATGAACTGATAGCCCTCGCGGGCGAGCTTGGCGACCTCGACGTGCACCTTGGTGACCAGCGGGCAGGTCGCGTCGAAGACCGAGAAGCCGCGCGCCGCGGCTTCCTTGCGAACGGCTTGCGAAACGCCGTGCGCGCTGAAGACCAGCGTCGCGCCGGGGGGCACCTCGGCGAGGTCCTCGATGAAGATCGCGCCCTTCCTCTTCAGGTCGTCGACGACGTAGGTGTTGTGGACGATCTCGTGGCGGACGTAGATCGGCGCGCCGAACTTCTGCAGCGCGCGCTCGACGATCTCGATCGCCCGATCGACGCCGGCGCAAAAGCCGCGCGGCTCGGCGAGGAGGACTTCTTCGAGGCTCATCGACGAGCCGGCCGCGCGCCGAGCCTCACAGGATGCCGATCAGCTTGACGTCGAACGTGACGGCGCGGCCGGCGAGCGGATGGTTGAAGTCGAACACCAGCGCATCGTCCTCGACCCCCTGGACGACGCCGGCGATCGACTGGCCGTGGGGCGCGGGAAAGCGGACGACATCGCCGACGCGGTAGTCGCCGTCGGCATCGCCCTCGGCGTCGAGCACGGCGCGGCTGACGCGATGGACGAGGCCCGAATCGCGCTCGCCGAACGCCTCGCCGGCGGGGAGCGCGAACGACTCCTCGCTGCCCGGCGCCATACCGATCAGGCGCGCCTCCATCGCCGGTGCGAGCTCGCCGGTGCCGAGCGACAGTGTCGCCGGCGGGGTGCCGAAGGTGTCGACGAATGCGACGCCCTCGCCATCGCGCAGGCGGTAATGCAAGGTGAGGAAAGAGCCGGGCTCGACGCGCTTCAAGGCGTGCGCCTTTCGGGAGATAGACTGGCTTGCATTTTACGAGCCAGGGTCATCGACCGTTCGACCCGTCATGTTCAAGGACATTCCCGCCTCGGCCCGCCCGCGCGAAAAGCTGCTCGCCCTCGGGCCTGCCGCGCTCGCCGACGCGGAGCTGGTCGCCCTGCTCCTGCGCACCGGCCTTGTCGGCACCGGCGTGCTGCAGCTCGCGGAGCAGCTGCTCGGCGCCTTCGGTGGTCTCGCCGGCCTGTTGCGCGCCGATCCCGAAGAGCTGAAGCGAATCAAGGGGCTCGGCCCGGCCAAGCGCGCCGAGGTCGCGGCGGTGCTCGAGCTGGCACGCCGGTCGATCGCTGCAGAGCTTGCGACGCGGCCGCTCTTCGATTCGCCCGGCAAGGTCAAGGACTATCTTCAACTGCAGCTCGGCGGCCGCGAGCACGAGGTATTCGCCGTTCTCTTCCTCGACGCGCAAAGCCGACTGCTGCGCCTCGAGGAGATGTTCCGCGGCACGCTGACGCAGACCAGCGTCTACCCGCGCGAAGTCGTCAAGCGCGCCCTCGAGCTCGGCGCGGCCGCCGTGATCCTCGCCCACAACCATCCCTCGGGCGCCGCCGAGCCGTCGCGCGCCGACGAGTTCCTGACCCAGACGCTGAAAAGCGCGCTCGCCCTCGTCGATGTGCGCGTCCTCGATCACCTCGTCGTCGGCCAGGGCGAGGTCGTGTCGTTCGCGGAACGGGGCCTCCTGTGAAAGCGCCAGTCAAGGGCAGCTCTCTCGCCGAGCTCGGCCAGATCCGCGCTGCCCTGCTCGAGCAGCGGCGCCGTGCCGAGGCGATCGCCGCCGGCGAGCGCGAGCGAGCGGCAGCCGAGCGGCGCGAGAAAGGCCTTTTCGCGAGCGCCGTCGGCAGGGTCGTGCCGCTGCGCAAGCACGCGGCGCCTCCGCCCGCGCGGGCCCGGCCGCCGGCAGTCGCCCGCCAGCGCCAGCGCGACGAGGCAGCGGCGCTGGCCGAATCGATCTCCGACGCCTTCGACGTCGAGTCGCTGCTCGAGACCGACGACGCACTGTCGTTTCGCCGCCGTGGCGTCGGCATCGACGTCGTTCGCAAGCTCCGCCGGGGCGTCTGGGTGCTGCAGGACGAGATCGACCTGCATGGCCTGCGCAGCGACGAGGCGCGCGAGCGCGTCGCCGGATTCCTGCGCGACTCGGCCCGCGCCGGGCTGCGCTGCGTTCGCGTCGTCCACGGCAAAGGCCTGGGCTCGCCCGGCCGCGAGCCGGTGCTGAAGGCGAAGGTGAAGTCGTGGCTGGTTCAGCGCAAGGAAGTGCTGGCGTTCACGCATGCACGGCCCGCCGATGGCGGCCACGGCGCGTTGATCGTGCTGCTGGAGCCCGGCGCGCGCCGCGCAGCGCCCCGCTGAGGTCAGCGCGCCGCTAGGGCGCCATCCGCCCGGCGATCGCGACGATCGCCAGCGCCGCCGGCGCGCCCGGCATCCCTTCGAGCAGCAGCCGGCGCCGCTGCACCGCCTCACGGACGGAGAAGTCGGTCGGGATCTCGCCCAGCAGCTCGAGCGGCACCGCCGCGCCGCGGCCGCCGTCGAGCGACGGGCAGACGAAGCGGTCGAGGACGAGCTGCAGCTGCTTCCTGATCGTCCTGCCCTCGCCGTTGACGCTGACCTGGTTGACGACGAGGCGGATCGCGCGCCGCCCCTGTTGCAAGGCGAGCAGCTTGATCGTCGCGTAGGCGTCGGTCATCGACGTCGGCTCGGGCGTGGCGATGACGAGCACGTCGTCGGCGAGCGAGATCGCGTGCAGGACGACGTCGGAGATGCCGGCGCCGGTGTCGAGCAGGATGCGATCGAAGCGAGGCGTGACCTTGCCGATGATCTCGACCAGCTGCTCTCTCACCTGCGGCGTCAGGCGCGAGTACTCGACCAGGCCCGA
This sequence comes from Caldimonas sp., assembly GCA_039916285.1. Lineage (GTDB taxonomy): Bacteria > Pseudomonadota > Gammaproteobacteria > Burkholderiales > Burkholderiaceae_C > Schlegelella_A. The sequence goes on along the minus strand of JBDSLQ010000183.1, from coordinate 424 downwards.
GCCGGCGAGCAGCACCGAGAAGCCGCCGGGCGCCGGCAGGATCGCGTCGTCGAGGCTGGCCTTGCCGGTGAAGACGTCGTGCAACGTGATCTTGGGATGCAGGTTGAGGACGACGTCGAGATTGGCCAGGCCGAGGTCGGCATCGATGACGAGGACGCGCTCGCCGCGTCGCACCAGCGCGGCGGCGAGGTTCGCCGAGAAGAACGTCTTGCCGACGCCTCCCTTGCCGCTCGTCACCGCGAGGATGCGCGCCTGAGGACGCGTCGGGTCGGTCATCAAAGCTCCGAGAACAGCGACGTGCCGAAGAGGAGACCCTTCTCCTCGGCACTGACCTGCGACACGATCGGCTGCTCGAGGCAGGCGCGGTTGCGCCCTTCCGACTTGGCGCGGTAGAGCTGCTGGTCGGCGCGCTCGACCCAGAGCA
>JBDSLQ010000182.1:0-8490 GCA_039916285.1 Caldimonas sp. | reverse complement strand
GTCGGCGCCGAGCTCGACGACGTTGCCGGCCGCCGCCGGCGCGGCGACGCGAAGGAGGTGGCCCTGCACCGTGGCGCCGACGTCCATCTGCAGCTGGCGATAGCGGATCGTCCCGGTGACGCGCGCGTCGGACTGCAGCTCGAGGCGGTGCTCGACGTCGAGATCGCCGATCACCGTGCCGTTGATCACCGCGTCGCCGCAGCGGATGCTGCCTTCGATGTGGCCGTTCGCCGACAGGACGAGCAGCGACGGGCTCCTGGCGTCGGCGGCCGGACGCCCTGTGATGTCGCCCTTGACGTGGCCGTCGATGCGCATGCCGCTCGTGAAGAGCACGTTGCCGGTGATCTCGACGCCCTCGGCGATCAGGGTCGAGAGCTGCGCCATCTTGATGAAGGGCTGCTTCTTGAGGCTTGCGAACATGGTTCGGTTTCCTTTCAGTGCTTCCTGCCCTCGCGGGCCTTGCGGAAGAAGGTCAGCTCGTCCTGCGATTCGGTGAGCTTCTGGTTGAGCGTGTCGATCTGCTTCTCGAGCGCATGGCTGCGCGCGTCGGCGACGCGCAAGCCCATGCGCGCCTGCTCGAGCTGCTGGCGCAGCGCCGCCAGCTCGGGAGCCGGCCCCACTGGCGGCCGCACGACGACCGCCGGGGCGCGATTCGCAAGCAGCTCGTCGGCGCCGAAGCCGGCGGCGAAGGCACCGGCGACGAGCAGGGCAACGGCGCCGGCCAGCCGGCCCGAGCGACGGCGCGGTGCCAGCGTCAGGCCGACGCGGGCCAGGTCGCGGGTGGCTTTGGCCCCGAATCCGGTCGACACGGCGAGAGCTCCGTTCACAGACCCGCCAGGTAGCGGCGCGGATCGACGTGATCGCCCGAACGGAGGACCTCGAAGTGAAGGTGGGCGCCGGTCGAGCGCCCGGTCGATCCGACCATGGCGATCCGCTCGCCCGGGACGACGACCTGGCCGGAGTGAACGAACAGCGCCGACGCGTGGGCGTAGCGCGTCGCGAGGCCGTTGCCGTGGTCGATCTCGACGATCCAGCCGTAATCGCGCCTGAAGCCGGCGAAGGCAACGATGCCGCCGGCGGCGGAGACGATCGGCGTGCCGGCGCGGGCGGCGAAATCGAGGCCGGCGTGGAAGGCGTTCGAACGCGCGAACGGGTCGATGCGATTGCCGAACGTCGACGTCAGCTCGGCGCCGACGATGGGCAGGCGCGTCGGCAGCCGCATCAGCGCCAGCGAATGCTCCGCAGTGGCGCTGGCGACGGTGGCGATCTGCTCTTCGAGCCGGCCGAGCTGGGCGTCGATTGCGCCGAGCGGCGACGACGACTCGCTCCGCTCCGGCAGCAACGGGCCGCCGGCGGGCCCGGCCGGCTCAGTGGGCGGCTTCGCGTTCCTGGCCGCGTTGCCGCGGGCGGCGCCGGGTGCCCCGGTGTTGATCACGCCGATCCGCTTGCTCAGTTGCGCCGCTTCGCTTTCGAGGCGGAACAGGCGCGCCGAGATCGCGCCGACCTGCTCGAGCGTGAACGGCAACGCCAGCGGCTCGGGCGCGGCAGCCGCCGAGGGCATCGGCGTGAGCGGCGCGTCGGCGAGCCAGTAGCCGAGCGCGCCGCCGGATGCGAGCAGCGCCAGCGCCGCGACGCCGGCCAGGGCGATCAATGGCCGGACCGGCAGAGTCCTCACGCGTGACCGGCTGGCTGCGCCGGTGGCAAACATCACGAACGACATACCCACTCCTTCAGACCGATCCGGCACGCGTTTAGACGCCGCGCCGGTCACGGGGCCTGGCTGGCACCCCGGACGAAGTCCATCCTAGGGCTGTGGGAGGTGCCGGGGAGGAATCGGCGCTGCAACGGTTTGTTCAGCGCAGAAACCTTGGCGCAAGCTTCACGGTCGCGGCGGGCGAGGTGTTGCAAGACGTTGCGGTTCGCAAGCGGATGGCGAGGTTGCAACGGTGATCCCGGCGGAGTGTCAGGCGCTTTCCGCCAGCGACGGCGCCGCGGTCGCCTCGCCGCGCCGCGTCCGGGTCGTCAGGAAGTATCCGTAGCCGATCGCCGCCAGGCCCGCGAACACGGCCGCCATCAGCGCGTTGAAGTACACCATCGTGCCAAGGCAGAACACCGCGGCGACGAGCGCGAACGCCGGGAAGATCGGATAGGCCGGCGCCCGGAACGGCCGGTTCAGACCCGGCTCGCTGCGGCGCAGCTTGAACAGGCTGGCCATGCTGAGGATGTACATGACGATCGCGCCGAACACCGACATCGTGACGATGTTGGCCGTCAGCGACTGGCCGCCGATCGTGACCAGCCCGTCGCTGAAGATCGCGGCGATGCCAACCGCGCCGCCGGCGAGGATGGCCACGTACGGCGTTCCCAGGCGTGGATGGATGCGGCCGAGCATGGCCGGCAGGTAGCCGGCGCGCGCCAGGGCGAAGATCTGGCGCGAGTAGCCGATGATGATTCCGTGGAACGAGGCGACGAGCCCGAACAGGCCCAGCCAGACCAGCATGTGCAGCCAGCCGCTGTTCGCGCCGACGACGATCTTCATCGCCTGCGGCAAGGGGTCGTTGATGTTGGCGAGCTTCGTCCAGTCGCCCGAGCCGCCGGCGAACACCATCACGCCAAGCGCCAGGACGACCAGGGTCAGGATGCCGCCGATGTAGGCGATCGGCACCGACCGATGCGGATCCTTGGCCTCCTCGGCTGCCATCGCCACGCCCTCGATGGCGAGGAAGAACCAGATCGCGAACGGAATCGCGGCGACGATCCCCGGCCAGGCGGCGCTGCTGAACTGGTCGGCGCCGGCCCAGCCGCCCTTGAGGAAGTTGGCGCTGGAGAATCCCGGTGCGACGACGCCCATGAAGACGCACAGCTCGAAGATCGCGACCAGCGTGACGATCAGCTCGAAGCTCGCGGCGATCGTCATGCCGGCGATGTTGAGCGCCATGAAGACCCCGTAGGCCGCGAAGGCGACCCAGCGCGGCTCGAGCGCCGGGTACTGGACGTTCACGTAGGCGCCGATCGCCAGCGCGATCGCCGGTGGCGCGAAGACGAACTCGACCAGGGTCGCGAACCCGGCCAGGTATCCGCCCGTGTCGCCGAAGGCGCGCCGGCTGTACTCGAACGGCCCGCCGGCGTGCGGGATCGCGGTCGTCAGCTCGGTGAAGCTGAAGATGAAGGTCGCGTACATCAGGGCGACGAACGCCGAGGTGACGAGAAAACCGAGCGTGCCCGCTGACGCCCAGCCATAGCTCCAGCCGAAGTACTCGCCCGAGATCACCAGCCCGACGGCGATGCCCCAGAGCTGGAAGGTGCCCAGGGTCTTGGGCAGGGCGCGATCGGCGACTCGGCTCATGGCTCGTCTCCAGATTCGAAACACCCCATTGTCGGAGGTCCCCGACACGACCCCGCGCGCGCTGCCGACAGACGCGGCGCTGCGCGGCCCCTACCCTGGCTTCACCGCGGGCACGCACCATGAAGAATTTCTCGCTGTTCGCGCCTGGTGCCGGTGCGATGAGCGCTGGCCATGTTGCCTATCCGGTCGATACGCACCATGATCGTGGCGATCGCGGCGCCTATCGCGCCCGACGCGCGCCCTGACCGCGACGATCGCCGCAACGAACGGCGTGAGCGCGGCAGAGGCCGCAGAGACAATGACCGGGACGGTGACCGGCGCGACTGGCCCGTCCGCCCTTGAACGCGAAAGGTTTGACAAGATGGAAGCTCTCGATCCCGTGGCCTGGCGCAGCCGTTGCGCTGCGCGGATGGCCGAACTCGACCCCGACCTCACCCGAGGCGAAGCCGAGCGCCTCGCCAAGGATGTCCATGCCTTCGAGCGCACACGGGCCATGGAGCCCGAAGCCGCCGCCGAATTCGTCTCGATCGAGATGAGTCGCCCCGAGCGGGCGCCGTTCGAGAGGCGATCGGCGCCGCGTGACCACACTGAGCGGGCCGCGGGCGCTGCATAGGCTTCTTCAGCGTCTGGTAGACCTGCATGCCAGCGTCGGCGTCGTGCCGACGTGGCGCGCGCGGGCTTATGTCGCGCTCTGCGCCGCGAGCAGATCCGCGTCGATCTTCGCGGCGCGCGCCACCGCCGGGCGCGCGGTGACGCGGCCCATGTAGCCGGCGACGATCGGCGTCTCAGGCACCAGCTTGAACATCGTCGTCCAGCGCAGCGCCGTCCCCCAGAGCACGTCGGCGGCGGTGAAGCGCTCGCCGAGCAGGAACGGCCCGGCGGCGAGCTGGTCGCTGAGCGTCTTCATCATCGTCTCGTAGTCGCCGTAGGGCGACGTCGACGCCGGAGCCGGCTCGCGCTTCAGCGAGCGGTCGATCAGCGCCGGCTCGAACGACGAACCGTAGTAGAACAGCCAGCGCAGGTACGGCCCGCGCAAAGGATCGCCGATCGCGGGCGTGATGCCGGCCTCGGGGTACAGGTCGGCGAGATAGGCGAACACGGCGCCCTGCTCGGTGACGAGCGCGCCGTCGTGGACGATCGCCGGCACCTTGCCCATCGGGTTGACCGCCAGGTAATCGGCCCGGCGCTGCTCGCCCTTCTTCAGGTTCAGGACATGCAGCTCGTAGTCGGCCCCCAGCTCCTCGAGCAGGATCAGCGCACCAGCCGAGCGCGACTGCGGCGAGTGGAACAGCGTGACGTGGCGGCTGGAAGTCATGGGATCGGCGCTCGCGGTCAGCGGGGTGCCGCGTCGTCGGCGTACGCCGACTTCAACCGCGCCGGCCGCGCCGAGCGGCGCCGCATGCGGATGTTCAGCATCTCGACGGCGATCGAGAACGCCATCGCGAAGTACACGTACCCCTTGGGCACGTGCTGGTCGAACCCCTCTGCGATGAGGACGACGCCGACGACGACCAGAAACGACAACGCCAGCATCTTGATCGTCGGGTGATCGGAGACGAAGCGGCCGATCGCACCGGCGAACACCATCATCAGCGCGACCGAGGCGATGACCGCCGCGACCATGACGGCGAGCTCGTCGACCATGCCCACGGCGGTGATGATCGAATCGAGCGAGAAGACCATGTCGACGATCATGATCTGGGCGATCACCGCCGCGAATGTCGCCTTGACCGTCGCCGCTGCGTGGCCTTCCGCGCCCTCGAGCGACTGGTGGATCTCGCCGGTGCTCTTCCAGATCAGGAAGAGGCCGCCGGCGATCAGGATCAGGTCGCGGCCCGAGATCGCCTGGCCGAGCACCGTGAAGAGCGGTGCGGTCAGGCCGATGATCCACGCAAGCAGAAGCAGGAGGCCGAGGCGCATGAACATGGCCATGAACAGGCCGAGCCGGCGCGCACGGTTCTGCTGTTCCTTGGGCAGCTTGTCGACGAGGATCGAGATGAAGACGATGTTGTCGATGCCGAGCACCAGCTCGAGTGCGGTGAGCGTGGCGAATGCGATCCACGCTTCGGGACTGGTGAGGAGCTCGATCATGCCGGATGCGCGAATTCGTTGAAGCAGTCGTCGAGCTTGGCAATCCACGTGCGCTTCGCGGCTGCGTCGACGAAGCTCGCCTCGAAGCTGTTCCTCGCCAGGGCGTAGGCGTCGGCCGCGCCGAGCTGCGGCAGCGCCTCGAAGGTGGCGAGGAAGTTGTCGTTGACGTAGCCGCCGAAATACGCCGGATCGTCCGAGTTGATGGTCGCCCTGATGCCGGCGCCGAGCAGGTCGGCGAGGTTGTGGTCGGCAAGGCGGTCGAAGACGCGCAGCTTCAGGTTGGAGAGCGGGCACACCGTCAGCGCGACGCCTTCGCGCGCGAGCCGCTCGACCAGCGCCGGGCTCTCGACGCAGCGAACGCCGTGGTCGATGCGCTCGGCATGGAGCAGGTCGAGCGCGTCTTCGATGTACCGCGGCGGACCTTCCTCGCCGGCATGGGCGACGCGGCGCAGGCCGAGCGCACGGGCGCGCGCGAACACGCGCGCGAACTTCTCCGGCGGGTGGCCGCGCTCGCTGCTGTCGAGGCCGACGCCGATGAAGTGCTCGCGATATGGCAGCGCCTCTTCGAGCGTGGCGATCGCCTCGTCTTCGCTCAGGTGGCGCAGGAAGCACAGGATCAGCTCGCTCGACAGGCCCAGCTCGCGCCGAGCGCGCTGGCGCGCCGCGTCCAGGCCGCGGATGACCGTGCCGATCGGCACGCCGCGCGCCGTGTGCGTCTGCGGGTCGAAGAAGATCTCGGCGTGGACGACTTGATCGGCGGCGGCGCGCTCGAAGTACGCCATCGCCATCGCCTCGAAGTCGCTTTCGTGCAGCAGCACGCTCGCGCCCGCGTAGTAGATGTCGAGGAAGCTCTGCAGGTCGGTGAAGGCGTAGGCGGCGCGCAAGGCGTCGACGCTCGGGTAGGCGAGCGCGACGCCGTTCTTGCCCGCCAACGCAAAGATCAGCTCCGGCTCGAGCGTGCCCTCGATGTGCAGGTGCAGCTCGGCCTTGGGCATGGCGCGCAGCAGCTCAGGGAGCCGGGCACGCGGAATTCGGGCGACGAAATCCTTCACTTCGTTCGGGGATACATCACCCGGCCGGTCGTCACCTGCCCGTCATCGCGGGCGCAGCGACGGATCTCGGCCGGCCGACGGCTACTTCTTCTCTCCGCCCGGCACCTTGCCTTCGACACCCTTGACGAAGAAGTTGATGCCGCCCATGAACTTGTCGTCGGCCACTGCGCCGGCGGCAACCATCTCCTTGCCTTCGTTGCTCGTGATCGGACCTTTCCAGATCGCGAAGCTGCCGTCCTTCAGTCCGGCCTTGACGGTCTCGACCTTGGACTTGAGGTCGGCTGGCACCTTGTCGGAGATCGAGACGATGTCGATCGCCCCTTCCTTGACGCCCCACCACGACGCGCCGCCGCCCTTCCAGGTGCCGTCGAGCGCGTCCTGGGTGGCCTTCTTGTAGTAGGGCACCCAGTTGATGATCGCCGACGCGAGGTGCGCGTTCGGCGCGTACGCGGTCATGTCGCTGTCCCAGCCGAAGGCGTACTTGCCAGCCTTGCCCGCCGTCTGCAGCACCGCCGAGGAATCGGTGTTCTGCATCAGCACGTCGGCGCCGCCGTTGATGAGCGATTGCGCGGCCGCGGTTTCCGTCGGCGGATCGAACCACTTGTTGATGAAGACGACCTTGGTCTTGACGTTGGGGTTCACCGACTGCGCCCCCATCGTGAAGCTGTTGATGTTGCGGATCACCTCGGGGATCGGGATCGAGCCGACGACGCCGAGCGTGTTGGTCTTGGTCATGCCGCCGGCGATGATCCCGGCCATGTAGGCGCCTTCGTACGTGCGCGAGTCGTAGGTCCGCATGTTGTCGGCCTGCTTGTAGCCGGTGGCATGCTCGAACTTCACGTCCTTGAGGTCGACCGCGGCCTTCAGCATCGGTTCCATGTAGCCGAAGGTCGTGCCGAAGATCAGCTTGTTGCCCTGGCCCGCCATGTCGCGCAGGACCCGCTCGGCGTCGGCCGCCTCGGGAACGTTCTCGACGTACGAGGTCTGGATCCGCGCGCCGAACTCCTTCTCGATCGCCTTCCTCGCGTTGTCGTGCGCGAAGGTCCAGCCGCCGTCGCCGACCGGGCCGACGTAGGCGAAAGCGATCTTCAGCGGCCCGCTCGCGGACGTGGCCACGGCCGAGGCGGCCATCGGCGTGGTCGACGTGGTCGTGGTCGTCGTCGTGGTCGTTCCCGCCGGCGCCGTGGTGGTGGTCGTCTTCTCTTCCTTGCTGCATCCCGAGAGGGCCGCGAGCGCGACGATCGCGGCGCAGCCAGCCAGGTGAAGCAATGAGCGGGGGGCGGTTCGAGTCATGGATCCTCCGTGGGTGAACTTCTGATGGGTGCTGCAGGCGGACATTATCCCGGGAAGAATGGCTTGCCGATCGACGCCGGCATGTTGACGCGGATGAACGAGGCGTTTCTCGAGATCAGGACGAGGACAACGATCGTCGCGAGGTAAGGCAGCATGGTCAGGAACTGGCTCGAGATCTGCACGCCCTCGCCTTGAAGCTGCAGCTGCAGCATCGTCACGCCGCCGAACAGGTAGGCGCCGAGCAGCACGCGCGCCGGCCGCCAGGTCGCGAAGGTCGTGAGCGCGAGCGCGATCCAGCCCTTGCCGGCGACCATGCCCTCGACCCACAGGGGGGTGTAGACGACCGAGATGTAGGCCCCGGCGACGCCGCACAGCGCGCCGCCGGCCACCACCGCGGCGAGGCGGATCCGGCGCACCGGGTAGCCGAGCGCGTGCGCCGACTCGGGCGACTCGCCGACCGCGCGCAGCACCAGGCCGGGACGCGAGCGGTAGAGGAACCAGGCGATCGCGATCGTCAGCCCGATCGCGAGGTAGACCATCGGGTGCTGGCGAAACAAGGCCGGGCCGACGAACGGCAGGTCGGCCAGGCCGGGGATGCTGAAGCTCACCTGCTCGCCGAGCTTTTCCTGCGTGTAGCGAATGCCGACGAACGCCGAGAAGCCGGCGCCGAACAAGCTCAGCGCAAGGCCGGTCGCGTACTGGTTGGTG
>JBDSLQ010000181.1:0-2762 GCA_039916285.1 Caldimonas sp. | reverse complement strand
ACACGGTGTGGGGCGACGAGCCGCTGCTTGCCCAGGAAGCGGCTGACGCCATTCGCGCCGCGGCGCGCGCCGCCGGCTGCAGCGAGCGCCAGGTCCACACCGTCGCGGGCGCCCACTTCGACTGGAGCAGCCTGCTCGGCGCGTCGCAGGCGCTGAGCCTGTTCGCCGACCGCCAGCTGGTCGAGATCCGCATCCCGTCGGGCAAGCCCGGCAAGGACGGCTCGGAGGCGCTACAGCGTTATTGCGAGATCGCGACCGCTGGCGGCGGGCGCGACGTCATCACGCTGGTGCAGCTGCCGCGCCTCGACCGCTCGCAGCAGTCGAGCGCCTGGTTCGGCGCGCTCGATCGCGCCGGCATGACGATCCGCGTCGAGGCGGTCGAGCGCAAGGCCTTGCCGTCGTGGATCGCCCAACGCCTCTCGGCCCAGGGCCAGCACGTCGCCGCCGGCGCCGAGGGGCAGCGCGCGCTTGCCTTCTTTGCCGATCGCGTCGAGGGCAACCTGCTGGCGGCGCACCAGGAGATCCAGAAGCTCGCCCTGCTGTACCCGAGGGGCGAGATCGGCTTCGAGCAGATCGAGAGCGCCGTTCTCAACGTCGCGCGCTACGACGTTTTTCGCCTCGGCGAGGCCGTCCTCGCCGGCCAGGCGGCGCGCGCGCTGCGCATGCTCGACGGCCTGCGCAGCGAAGGCGAGGCGGCGGTGCTCGTCCACTGGACGCTGGCCGAGGACATCCGCGGCCTGAAGCGCGTGAAAGACGCGCTCGGCGCCGGCAAACCGCTGCCGCTGGCGCTGCGCGAAGCGCGCGTCTGGGGCGCGAAGGAACGCGTCTTCGAGCGCGCCGTGACGCTCATCAGCGAAGCGACGCTCGCCCACCTGCTCGACGCGGCGCACGTCTGCGACGGCCTCATGAAGGGGCTCAAGCACCCCGACTGGCCGCTCGATCCCTGGGAAGCGCTGAAGCGGCTCGTGCTGCTGCTCGCCGAGCAGACGGCACGCGTCGGCACGAAGCCGATCGCGCGCATGGCGCTGACCGCATAGCCCGTCGACGCCAGTGCGGCATCGGCGTCCGGCCGTCGTCAGCGCGGGCGCTGCGCGTTGATCCGGTCGAGCAATAGCGCCAGCGCACGGGCCACCGATCGCTCGCGGACCGCAGCGCGATCCCCGGAGGCGTTCAACAGCGTCGCCTCGGCCAGGCCGCCGCGCGCCGCGGTCGCGATCCAGACCGTGCCGACCGGCTTGGCCGGGGTGCCGCCGTCGGGACCGGCGATGCCGGTGACGGCGACCACGAACTGCGCCGGCGAGCGCACCAGAAGGCCATCGGCCATCGCCCGCGCGACCTCGGCGCTGACCGCGCCGTGGCCGACGATCAGGGTGGCGGAGACGCCAAGCAGCTCTGTCTTGGCGGCATTCGAGTAGGTGACGACGCCGCGCTCGAACCATGCGCTCGAGCCGGCGCGCGAGGTGCACGCGGCGGCGACCAGGCCGCCGGTGCACGACTCGGCGGCAGCCATCGTCGCGCCGCGCGCCAGCAGCGCCGCGCCGATGCGTGCCACCAGGCCGTCGCTCGCTTCCGCCCTGCTCGTCACACGAAGCGCCAGGCGGCGATGACGACGAGCGTGCACAGGGCAGCGACGGCGTCGTCGAAGACGATGCCGAAGCCCTGCGCCCGGCCGATCGTTGCGCCGGGGCGCCGCTTGAAGCGTTGATCGGCCCAGGCGACAGGGCCAGGCTTGGCGGCGTCGAAGACGCGAAAGAGCGCGAAGGCGACGACCTGTTCGAGGAGCGATGCGGGGGTCACGAGCCAGAGGATGAGCCAGAAGGCGATCACCTCGTCCCAGACGATGGCCGAGGGATCGGCCTGGTCGAGGTGGCGCGCGGTGACGGTGCAGGCCCACCAGCCGATCAGCGCGGCGGCGAAGAGGACCGCGCCGCGCTGGCCGTCGCCGAGGAGCGGCGCCGCGACGACATAGACGAGCCAGGCCCACAGCGTCCCCGCGGTTCCCGGTGCCCACGGGGCGAGGCCGCTGCCGAAGCCGAGGGCGATCAGGTGCGCCGGGTGGCCGAGCAGGAAGCGCCAGCCGGGTCGGCGGCCGGCGCCGGCGAGGGGCGGATGGAGCGCGGGCTCGGCGGTCATGGCGGGAACGCGGCGCGGCTCAGGCGCGGAAGTGGTCGAACGAGCCGGATTCGCTCGCCACCGCCTCGCCGCCGCGATCGACCAGGCGCAAGCTGTCGCCCGCCTCGATGCGGCCGATCCGGGTGACGGCGGTGCCGGCCGAGGCGGCAGCGGCGCCGACCGCGTCTCGGCGCGACGGCAGCGCCGTGAAGAGCAGCTCGTAGTCGTCGCCGCCGGCGAGCAGGCATTCGCGCTGGACCGCGAGCGGCTGGGCGGCGAGGACGGCGCTTCGCGGCAAGGCGTCGACGTCGACGCAGGCGCCCACCCCGGACCGGCGCAACAGATGGCCGAGGTCGCCGGTCAACCCGTCGGAGATGTCGATGGCGCTCGTGGCGACGCCCCGCAGCCGCATGCCGAGCGCGGTCCGTGGCGCGGGCAACTCCATCGCCTTTCGGACCTGGGCGAAGGCGTCGGCGTCGAGCACGACCTGGCCGCGGAACGCTTCCAGCGCGAGGCGTGCATCGCCGAGCGTTCCGCTCGCGTAGAGATCGTCGCCGGGCCGCGCGCCGGAGCGCAGCAGCGCCGCGCCGGCGGGCAGCTCGCCGAGGACGGTGATGCAGACGGCAAGCGGGCCTCGCGTCGTGTCGCCG
>JBDSLQ010000180.1:0-6965 GCA_039916285.1 Caldimonas sp. | reverse complement strand
TCTTGAGCGCCGCCTTGACGAGATCGTCGAAGTCGGGCTCGCGGCCGTAGAGGTGATTGAAGCGGCGCGCGACCTCGCGCGTGATCTCGACGTGCGGCGCCTGGTCGACGCCGACCGGCACGAACGCTGCCCTGTAGATCAGGATGTCGGCCGCCTGCAGGAGCGGGTAGCCGAGGAAGCCGTAGGTCGCGAGGTCGCGGTCATTGAGGCGCTCGATCTGGTCCTTGTAGGTCGGCATGCGCTCGAGCCAGCCGAGCGGCGTTCCCATCGCCAGCAGCGTGAAGAGCTCGGCGTGCTCGGGCAGGCGGCTCTGGATGAAGAGCGTCACCTTGTCGGGGTCGAGGCCGGCGGCGAGCCAGTCGGTGACCATGTCGTAGACCGAGCTCTCGATCACCTCGCGCTCTTCGTAATGCGTCGTCAGCGCGTGCCAGTCGGCTGCGAAGAAGAAGCACTCGTACTCGTCCTGCAGGCGCACCCAGTTCTTGAGCGCGCCGTGCCAGTGACCGAGGTGCATCGCGCCGGTCGGCCGCATTCCGGACAGGACGCGCCGGCGCGGCACGGCGGTTGCGGTAGAAGCGGGGTGGGCCGACGGGTCGCCCGACGGTTCACGCGATGAAGGAGGGCGATCGCTCATCGAAGGCAGGCCGGCAAAAGGCGTTGATTGTAGGTTTGGCCTTAACCACGCCGATACACTGCGCGCGCCGATGAAGAACATCGTCATCCTCGTCTCGGGCCGCGGCTCCAACATGGAAGCGATCGTGCGGGCGTGCGCCGACGAGCGCTGGGACGCGCGCATCGCCGCCGTCGTCAGCAATCGCGCCGACGCGGCCGGCCTCGGCTTTGCGCGCGAGCGCGGCATCGCGACGGATGTTGTCGATCACCGCGCCTTCGCGACGCGCACCGCATTCGACGACGCGCTCGCCGAGCGCATCGAGCATCACCGCGCCGACATCGTCGCGCTGGCCGGCTTCATGCGCATCCTCGGCGCGGCTTTCGTGCGCCGCTTCGACGGCCGGCTCGTCAACATCCACCCTTCGCTCCTGCCCGCTTTCCCGGGGCTGGATACGCACCGGCGCGCGATCGAGGCCGGCTGCAAGGCGAGCGGCGCGACCGTCCATTTCGTCACCACCGACCTCGACCACGGGCCGATCATCGGCCAGGCGGTCGTGCCGGTACTCGCCGATGACAGCGTGGCGACGCTGGCGGCGCGCATCCTGACCCACGAGCATCGGCTCTATCCGCGCGCGATCGCCTGGCTGGTCGAGGATCGTCTCGAGCGACGCGACGGCATCGTCCGCCATCGCGACGGAACGGCGCAGCTGATCCTGCCCGGCTGACACTCGCCATGCCGCCCAACGCGCTGCTCGAGGCGCAGACCGAGCTCGTGCACCGCGTGCTCCGCTTCGAGCATCCCGCAGACCGGGTCGTCGCGGACTTCTTTCGCGAGCAGCGCGCGCTCGGCAACCGCGATCGCCACCAGCTTGCCGAGGGCGTCTTCGCACTCCTCAGGAGGCTCCCCTTCTGGCGCCACCTGGCGAGCCCGGCCAACGGCGGCCGCGGCGAGATCGAGCGGCGCCTCGCGCTGCTCGCCTGGCAAGGCAACGCCGGCGTCCTGAACGCCGCGATCGACGAGCGCGAGCGCGAATGGCTGGCGCGCTGCCGTGCCTTCGACCTCACCGCGTTGCCCGAGCGCCTGCGCCACAACCTGCCCGAGTGGCTCGCCGTGCCGCTGCAGCAGCGACTGGGTGACGAGATCTGGGACTGGGTCGAGGCGGTCGACGCACCGGCTCCGCTCGACCTGCGCGTCAACGCGTTCAAGGCCGATCGCGACGAGGTGCTGGAGCACCTGCGCGCGGCCGGTGTCGATGCTGCAGCGACACCGCACTCGCCGCTCGGGATCCGCGTCACCGGCAAGCCGGCGCTGCAGAAGAGCGAGGTCTTCGAACAGGGGTTGGTCGAAGTGCAGGACGAGGGCAGCCAGCTCCTCGCCCTGCTTGCCGGGGCGCGGCGCGGCGAGATGGTCGTCGACTTCTGTGCCGGCGCCGGCGGCAAGACGCTCGCCCTCGGCGCGCAGATGAGAAACACCGGCCGGCTCTACGCCTTCGATGTCTCCGGCCACCGCCTCGCCGCGCTGAAGCCGCGTCTTGCGCGCAGCGGCCTGGCCAACGTGCATCCGGCGCAGATCGCGCACGAGCGCGACGATCGCATCAAGCGCCTGGCCGGCAAGATCGACCGCGTCCTCGTCGATGCGCCGTGCAGCGGCACGGGAACGCTGCGCCGCAATCCCGACCTGAAATGGCGCCAGAGCGCCGAATCGGTGGCCGCCCTCGTTCCCGTCCAGGCGGCGATCCTCGCCGCCGCCGCCCGACTCGTGAAGCCCGGCGGCCGCCTCGTCTACGCGACCTGCAGCGTTCTCGACAGCGAAGGCGAGGCGGTGGCCCGGGAATTCGACGCCGCGAGCGGCGCGGACTTCGCGCGCGTTCCTGCTTCAGAAGCGCTGGAGCGTGCTCACGTGACCGGCGCGCAAGGCCTGGTCAGCGGCGACGAGCTCCGTCTCTGGACGCATCGGCATGCAACCGATGGTTTCTTTGCCGCCCTCTGGGAGCGTCGTTGAACCGTGGCATCTTGGCCCCATCTTTGGACCGGCGTGATATCCGTCGGTTCGCGAGGGTATCCGGCAGGGCGGGTCGAATAGAATCGACATTCCTCGGGTAAGAGTGGACAAAGGCGACGGATGGACGTGCTGATCTCGGTTTTCGATGCTTTCGTGCAATGGCTGGGCCACGGCTTTTCGGGCTTCAGCGGCTGGGAGATCGTTGCCTACACGCTGGTCACCACGCACATCACGATCGCTGCAGTGACGATCTTCCTGCACCGGGCCCAGGCGCACCGCGCTCTCGACCTGCATGGCATTCCCTCGCATTTCTTCCGTTTCTGGCTCTGGCTCGGCTCGGGCATGGTCACCAAGGAGTGGGTCGCGATCCACCGCAAGCACCACGCCAAGTGCGAGACCGAAGACGATCCGCACAGCCCCCAGACGCGAGGCATCAAGACCGTCCTCTTCACCGGCAGCGAGCTCTATCGCAGCGAAGCCAGGAACCAGGAAACGCTCGCCAAGTTCGGCCACGGCACGCCCGACGACTGGTTGGAGAGGAACCTCTATTCGCGTTTCAGCTGGCAGGGCGTCGGCCTGATGCTGATTGCCGACGTGTACCTGTTCGGCGCGATCGGCGCAACGGTCTGGGCGGTGCAGATGCTCTGGATCCCGATCACCGCGGCCGGCATCGTCAACGGCATCGGCCACTACTGGGGCTATCGCAATTTCGAGGCGCCCGATGCGAGCCGCAACGTCCTGCCGTGGGGCATCGTCATCGGCGGCGAGGAACTGCACAACAACCATCACACCTACCCGACCTCGGCCAAGCTGTCGGTCAAGCCCCACGAGTTCGACATCGGCTGGATGTACATCCGCGGCCTTGAGATCCTCGGCCTGGCGACGGTCAGGAAGACGGCGCCGCAGCTGAAGCTCGGCGCGATCAAGCCGGTCGCCGACGACAAGACGCTCGAGGCCATCATCGCCAACCGCTACGAGGTGATGGCCAATTACGCACGCAGCCTGCGCCGCGCCAGCCGCGCCGAGATCGCGCGCCTGAAGGGCGAGGGCGAGACCGCCGACCGGCTGGCCCAGCTGCGCCTGGCACGCCGCTGGCTGCACCGCGACGACGACAAAATCCCGCACGCCGCCCGCGTGCACGTGGCCGGCGCCCTCGCGTCGAGCCCGTACCTCGCCAAGCTGGTCGCCATGCGCGAAGAGCTGCGCCAGCTTTGGACCCGTACCAACGTATCGGCCGAGCAGCTCGTCGCCGACCTCCAGGCGTGGCTGCGAAAGGCCGAAGAGAGCGGGATCGCCGCCCTCCAGGAGTTCGCTCTCAGATTGCGGGCAGCGCACGCCTAGAGCGGCGCGCCGCCAAACCAAAAGGGTCGCCGCGGCGACCCTTTTCAATTTGGCTAAAACAGAAGGGGTCGCAAAGCGACCCCGCTGTCCTTCTACTTAAGTTTCGTTTCCTTGTAGGTCACGTGCTTGCGTGCCTTCGGGTCGAACTTCATCAGCTCGAGCTTCTCGGGAGTTGTCTTCTTGTTCTTGTCGGTCGTATAGAAGTGACCGGTTCCGGCGCTCGATTCGAGCTTGATCTTCTCGCGTCCACCTTTTGCCATGGTCGCAGCTCCTTAGATTTCGCCGCGCGCGCGCAGGTCGGCGACGACCTGCTCGATGCCGACCTTGTCGATCAGGCGCAGCGCGGCATTGGTGATGCGCAGACGCACCCAGCGGTTCTCGCCTTCGACCCAGAACCGGCGGTAATGCAGGTTCGGAAGGAAGCGGCGCTTCGTTTTGTTGTTGGCGTGGGAGACGTTGTTCCCGACCATCGGGCGCTTGCCCGTAACCTGACAGACGCGTGCCATGACGCTTGCTCCGAAATGTGGGGTGCTGCGGCCCGGGGCAATAACGCGCACGCGAGTACACAGCCCGACATTATAGCGGGCGGCGGCAGCTCGCCACGGTCCGACAGAATGGCGGGCTGATGGCTGCCTACGAACGCTCTGCCTGGCTGCGCCTCTTGCTTGCGCTCGCCCTTGTCGTGCCGGTCCATCTTCTCCATCTCGCCGCGCCAAGGCTCACGGGAACACGCGGCACGCTCGCCGGCACCGTCCTGGCCGCCGCGATCGCGATCGTTCTGGGCGCGGCCGCCTACCGCGGCTATGTCCGCGCCTTCGAGCGGCGTGCGGCGAGCGAGTTTGCAACCCCCGGCGCACCACGGGAGCTTTTCGCCGGATTCGCCGTCGGTGCTGCGTATTTCGCCGCGACGATCGGCATCCTCGCCCTGCTCGGTGTCTACCGCGTCGTCGGCCATCACGACGTGGGGATCGTCGTAGCCCCGCTGGTGTCGGCGATGGGCACCGCCGTCATCGAGGAAATCCTGCTCCGCGGCATCGTCTTTCGCATCGCCGAGAACGCTCTCGGGACGTGGATCGCCCTGGCCCTGTCGTCGCTGCTGTTCGGCCTGCTCCACCTGGTGAATCCGCAAGCGACCGTGCAGGGCGCCGTGGCGATCATCTTCGAAGCGGGCGTGCTGCTCGGTGCGGCTTACGTGCTGACGCGCCGGCTCTGGCTGCCGATCGGCATCCACGCCGGCTGGAACTTCACGCAGGGTGGCATTTTCGGCGTCGCCGTGTCCGGGCATCGCTCGGAAGGCGTCTTCGAAGGCACGCTGAGCGGTCCGGAGTGGTTGTCGGGCGGCGACTTCGGTGCCGAGGCCTCGATCGTCGCCGTCGTTCTCGGCATCACCCTCGGCATGGCGCTCATCGTCATGGCGCGGCGCCGCGGGCGCTGGATCCAGCCGTACTGGCGGCGCGACGCCGGCCGTCGCGGGCCCGCCGAGCCCCAAGAGAAACTCGTCTAGGCCTGCTCGAGGAAGCGCTGGGCGTCGAGCGCCGCCATGCAGCCGGTTCCGGCGCTGGTGATCGCCTGCCGGTAGACGTGGTCCTGGACGTCGCCGGCCGCGAACACGCCGGGCACGCTGGTCATCGTTGCCAGGCCGTCGAGCCCGCTCTTGCTCAGGATGTAGCCGTCGCGCATCTCGAGCTGGCCCTTGAAGATGTCGGTGTTCGGCGAGTGGCCGATCGCAATGAAGCAGCCGGTGACGGAGAGCTCCGAAGTCGACGCGTCCTTGGTGCTCCGGATGCGCACGCCATTCACGCCCTTGTCGTCGCCGAGCACCTCGTCGAGCGTCGACCAGAGGTGCAGCTGCATCTTGCCCCCTTCGACCTTGGCCATCATCTTGTCGACCAGGATCGCCTCGGCGCGGAACTTGTCGCGGCGGTGGATGACGTGGACCTTCGATGCGATGTTGGAGAGATAGAGCGCCTCCTCGACCGCGGTGTTGCCGCCGCCGACCACGCAGACCTCCTGGTCCCGGTAGAAGAAGCCGTCGCAGGTCGCGCAGCCGCTCACCCCGCGGCCCATGAACGCCTGCTCGGAGGGGATGCCGAGGTACTTGGCCGAGGCGCCGGTGGCGATGATCAGCGCATCACAGGTGTATTGCGCCGAGTCGCCGCGCAGCACGAACGGCCGCTGGCCGAGCTCGACCTCGTTGATGTGGTCGAACTGGACCTTGGTGTCGAAACGCTCGGCATGCTTGAGAAAGCGCGTCATCAGCTCCGGGCCCATCACGCCGTCGACGTCGGCCGGCCAGTTGTCGACGTCGGTCGTCGTCATCAGCTGGCCGCCTTGGGCGATGCCCGTGACGAGCATCGGCTTCAGGTTGGCGCGCGCGGCATAGATCGCGGCCGTGTAGCCCGCCGGTCCGGAGCCAAGAATCAAGACACCGGCGTGATGAGATGGCAAGGGCATGACGACGTGGAGTAGGGGTCGGTGTGGCAGCGGCGCCGCAAGTCTGACATGGGGTTCGATTCGGCTGGCATCAACGCTCGTAATGGTGACAATAGCGTTACTGCGCAGGGCGTGATGTTTGGCACGGCGGCGCGGCTGCGCCCGCAACCAGAAAGGCTCCTCAGATGGCGATGCTCTCGAATCTCGATCTCATCCGGCGCGTTCCGCTCTTTTCGTTGCTGACGAACGATCAGGCGCAAGGTATCGCCGACAGCGTCGTCAAGAGGCGCTTCCGCCGTGGCGAGATCGTCGTCGAGCACAACAAGAAGTCGAACGCGCTCTTCATCCTGCTCACGGGGCGGGCGCGCGTGCTCACCGCCGATGCCCGCGGCCGCGAGGTCATCCTCGCCGTCCTGCAATCGGGCGACTACGTCGGCGAGATGAGCCTGATCGACAACGAGCCGCATTCCGCGACGGTCCGGGCCGAGGTCCAGACCGACATGCTGATCCTCGGCCGCGCCGAGTTCGCGCGCTGCCTGCCCGAAAACTCCAGCCTGTCGTACGCGATCATGCGCGG
>JBDSLQ010000179.1:0-6341 GCA_039916285.1 Caldimonas sp. | reverse complement strand
GGCCGGCCGCGAACAGCTGCGACAGCTCGTCGCGCAGCTCCTCGCGCAGCTTGTAGTCGAGGTTCACGAGCGGCTCGTCGAGCAGCATCAGCGGCGCATTCTTGGCGAGCGCACGGGCCAGCGCCACGCGCTGCTGCTGGCCGCCCGATAGCTCGGCCGGCAGCCGGTCGAGGAACATCTCGATGTGCAGCTTGGCGGCGAGCTCGGCGACGCGGGCGGCGACGTTCTTCTCGCCGCGCAGCTTCAGCGGCGAGGCGATGTTGCCGGCGACGGTCATCGACGGGTAGTTGATGAACTGCTGGTAGACCATCGCGACATCGCGCTCTCGCACGGGCTTGCCGGTCACGTCCTTGCCGTCGGCGAGAACGCGGCCCTTGGCCGGCGCGTCGAGGCCGGCCATGACCCGCATCAGGCTGGTCTTGCCGGCCTGCGTGGCGCCGAGCAGGACGGTGACGGCGAGCGGCACCAGCGTCAGATCGAGCGGATACAGGTAGGCCTCGGCGCCGACCCGCTGCTCGATCCGTTCGAGGCTCAGCTCCACGCCTGCTCCGAGGGCCGCGCCGCGCTGGTCGCCGGCCATGCCGCTTCGCACCAGCGCGCGACCGCGGCCCGCTCGGCGGCGCCGAGATGTAGGCCCAGCTTGCTGCGCCGCCAGAGGACGTCGTCGGCGCTGCGCGCCCATTCGTGATCGTGCAGGTAGCGCAGCTCGCCCTCATGCAGGCCGGCCGCGACATGCGCGCCGAGGCCGCTGCCGGCCAGGAGCGTCTCGATGAGCGAGCCGTAGGCGCGCGCGAGCCGATGCAGGATCGGCGCCGGCAGCGTCGGACGGCGCACTGCGAGGACCTGCTTGAAGCGAACGAAGTCGGTGTCGGGCCGCTGCGCCTTGCCGATGAACGCGCTCAGGTCGCCGCCGGGCAGCGCCGCGCCGTGCGTCCACGCGCCGCGTGTCGTCGGCAGCGCCGGCGCGAGCAGGTCCGCGGCTTCCTCGGCGAGCTTGCGGAAGGTGGTGATCTTGCCGCCCCAGACGGTGAGCAGCGGCGCTTCGGCGTCGTCGAGATCGAGCTGGTAGTCGCGCGTCACCGCCGACGGGTCGCCGGCCTCGTCTTCGAGCAGTGGGCGCACGCCCGAGTAGGTCCAGACCACGTGCTCGGGCTTCACGGCGCGCTCGAAGTAGCGGCTCGCCTGCTCGCACAGATAGGCGATCTCGCCGGCGTCGATCTTCGCCGCGCCGACCGCGCCGTGGTGCTCGACGTCGGTCGTGCCGATCAGCGTGAAGTCGCCTTCATAGGGGATCGCGAAGATGATCCGCTTGTCAGCGTTCTGGAAGATGTAGGCATGGTCGTGCTCGAACAACTTCGGCACCACGATGTGGCTGCCCTTGACCAGACGCAGCGCCTTGTGGCGCGCGAAGTGCGCAGGACCGCCGAGGAATTCGGCCGCCCACGGCCCGGCGGCGTTGACCAGCACCCGGGCGTGCACCTCTTGCGCCGCGCCGGTCTCGCCCGCGAGGCGCACCTGCCAGTGCGTTGCGCCGCGCCGGGCGTCGACGCAGCGCGTGCGGGTGAGGACGGTGGCGCCGTGCTCGGCAGCGTCGATCGCGTTGAGGACGACCAGGCGCGCGTCGTCGACCCATCCGTCGGAATAGACGAAGCCCTTGGTGAACACCGGCTTCAACGGCACGCCGGCCGGATGCTGGCGCAGGTCGACGGTGCACGAGCCGGGCAGGACCTCGCGCCGTGCCAGGTGGTCGTAGAGGAACAGGCCGAGTCGGATCATCCACACCGGACGCATCGACGGGTCGTGCGGCATCACGAAGCGCAGCGGCCACATGATGTGCGGCGCGCTCTTCAGCAGCACCTCGCGTTCGGCGAGCGCCTTGGCGACGAGCGAGAACTCGCGGTATTCGAGGTAGCGCAGGCCGCCGTGGATCAGCTTGGTCGAAGCCGAGGAGGTGTGGGCGGCGAGGTCGTCCTTCTCGCACAGGACGACGCTCGCGCCGCGGCCGGCGAGGTCTCGGGCGATGCCGGCGCCGTTGATGCCGCCGCCGACGACGAGCACGTCGCACACGCGCGCGCCGCCGGGAAGCGGCGACCGGAGCGGGGCGGACGGCGCGGCAGCGGGGCCGGGATTGGGCAACCAGGGTCTCCTCGGGCGACGAAACAGCGGCGCCCTGGGGGCGAAGCTCTGTTCGTTTGGTTTCGTTATCGTTCTTGTCTTTTCCTTTTTAGTCCACATTGGCACAAAACGCAAGCGCGAATACCTCGATGCCGCGCGCCCGGACGACCCTTACCGTGTGCCTTCCGTCGCTCCCGTCCGCTCCGTGCCGCGATGACTCCCAACCCGCGCCAGGCCTTGCTCGTCGAGGAGGTTCGCGCCCGCGGCTCGATCTCGGTCGAGGCGCTCGCCGAGCAGTACGGGGTGACCCTGCAGACCGTGCGCCGCGACGTCAAGCTGCTCGCCGATGCCGGCCTGGTCGCGCGCTTCCACGGCGGCGTTCGCGTGCCGAGCTCGACCACCGAGAACATCGCCTACCGGCAGCGCCAGCACATCCAGCGCCAGGCCAAGCAGCGCATCGCCCGCACCGTGGCGGCGGCGGTGCCCGAGGGGTGCTCCCTGATCATCAACATCGGCACGACGACCGAGGCGATCGCCCACGAGCTGCTGCGCCACAAGGGCCTGCGCGTGATCACCAACAACCTGAACGTCGCCGCGATCCTCTCCGACAACCCCGACTGCGAGGTCATCGTCGCCGGCGGCATCGTCCGCTCGCGCGATCGCGGCATCGTCGGCGAGGCGACGATCGACTTCATCCGCCAGTTCAAGGTCGACATCGGCCTGATCGGCATCTCGGCGATCGAGGGCGACGGGAGCCTGCGCGACTTCGACTACCGAGAAGTGAAGGTGGCGCGCGCGATCATCGAGCACTCGCGCGAAGTCTGGCTCGCCGCCGACCACAGCAAGTTCAACCGGCCGGCGATGGTCGAGCTGGCGCGCCTCGACGAGATCGACATGCTGTTCACCGACGTCACGCCGCCGCCGCCCTTTCCCGACCTGCTCGCCGCCGCCGGCGTGAGCTGCGTCACCTGCGAGGACCCGCCATGAGCGCGAATCGTCACCTGCTCGCCCTCGACCAGGGTACGTCGAGCTCGCGCGCGATCGTGTTCGATGCGCGCGGCACGATCGTCGCAAGCGCGCAGCGCGAGTTCCGCCAGATCTTTCCCGAGCCGGGATGGGTCGAGCACGATCCCAAGGAGATCTGGACCTCGCAGCTCGCGACCGCGCGTGAGGCGATCGCCCAGGCCGGCCTTGCCGCGGGCGACATCGCCGGCATCGGCATCACCAACCAGCGCGAGACGACGGTCGTCTGGAATCGCGTCAGCGGCGAGCCGATCGGCAATGCCATCGTCTGGCAGGACCGGCGCACCGCCCCGGCCTGCGAGGTGCTGCGCCGGCGCGGCCTCGAGCCGCTCTTTCGCGAGCGCACCGGCCTCGTCCTCGACGCTTACTTCTCCGGCACCAAGCTCGCCTGGCTGCTCGACCACGTCGCCGGCGCGCGCGCCGCCGCGCAGCGCGGCGAGCTCGCCTTCGGCACCGTCGACACCTGGCTGATGTGGCTCCTCACCGGCGGCGCCGCGGCAGCGACGCGCGCGGGCGCGGTCCACGCGACCGATCCGAGCAATGCGTCGCGGACCCTCCTTTTCGACGTGCCGCGCGGCGCCTGGAGCGACGAGCTGCTGCAGGCGCTCGACGTGCCGCGCGGCGTCCTGCCCGAAGTGCATTCGTCGAGCCACGTCTTCGGTCACACGACGGCCGACCTCTTCGGCGCGCCGATCGCCATCGGCGGCGTCGCCGGCGATCAGCAGAGCGCGCTCTTCGGCCAGGCGTGTTTCCGCCCCGCCAGGTGAAGAACACCTACGGGACCGGCTGCTTCATGCTGATGAACACCGGCGACCGCTTCGAGGTCTCGAACAACGGCCTGATCGCGACCAGCGCGGCGCAACCGGGACCGCGGCCCCAGTTCGCGCGCGAAGGCAGCGTCTTCATCGGCGGCGCCGTCGTCCAGTGGCTGCGCGACGGCCTGAAGGCGATCAAGTCGAGCGGCGAAGTGCAGCAGCTCGCCGAGAGCGTTCCCGACACCGGCGGCGTGATGTTCGTTCCCGCTTTCACGGGGCTCGGCGCGCCGCACTGGAACCCCGACGCGCGCGGCACCATCGTCGGCCTGACGCGCGGCTCGACGATCGCCCACATCGCGCGCGCCGCGCTCGAATCGATCGCCTTCCAGAGCGCGGCGCTGCTCGAGGCGATGAGCCGGGACGTCGTCGCCGCCGGCGGCGCGCCGGTCGCCGAGCTGCGCGTCGACGGCGGTGCCTCGGTCAACGACCTGCTGATGCAGTTCCAGGCCGACCTGCTCGGCATTCCGGTGATCCGGCCCAAGGTGATCGAGACGACGGCGCTCGGCGCCGCCTACCTCGCGGGACTGTCCTGCGGCGTCTACGCCGGCACCGACGAGCTGGCGGCACAGTGGCAGGTCGAGCGGGCGTTCAATCCGACGATGCCGCGCGCGCGCGCCGCAGAGCTTATGCAGCGCTGGGGGCACGCGGTGGCGCAGACCGTGGCCTGACCTTGAGATCGATGGCGCTAGGGCCCCCGATCTTTGACACCGCCTCAGGCCACCGGCGTCTCGGGCTCGTTGCAGATCGCGCCGATGCGAACCACCGCCGCGGTCTGGATGCCGTCGCGCAGCACGCGCAGGTCGACCGCCTGGCCGACGGGATGGACGTCGATGGGCAGGTCTTCGAGGTTGAGGATCGCATCGCCCGGTTGCAATCCGGCACGATCCGCGGGACCGCCAGCGGCGAGGTCGACGATGAAGCCGGCGCCGTTCACGCGCGCGCCGATGCCGGTGTAGACGGCACCGCGGCAGCCGGTCGGAAAGAGGCGGCTGCCGGCGGTGACGACGGTTCGCGGCGGCAACGGGCCATTGCCGTCGGGCGCGGGGACGAGCGCTCCCGGCGGCAGGACGAGGCGAACGCGCATGGCGTCGACTCGGCGCGGATCGGCTGCGCTACCAAGCTGCAGCGCCAGCGCGGCGAACATGGCCGCATGCAGAGCGATGCTGACGACGAACGCGATGCGGCGCCCGCGGCTGCAGCGCCGGTCGGGTCGATCGTCGTGCCCGTTCATGCGTCGTCCGGGCAGGCGGCATGCCGGCTTGCGCTAGCGCGTCGACAAAGGCGGAAGGCTGCGGAATCGTCAACGGGCGCGGACCGTTCGTTGGCAATCATGTCGGTCGGGCTCGCTAACATCGCGTCATGCCTTCGCTTCGTCGTTGTCTGGCCTCCGTCATCCTCGGCATCGCCCTCGCATCGCCGGCGGTCACCGCGCCCGCGCCGGCGAGTGTGCACCTCGACGAGCTCACCTGGACCGAGCTGCGCGACGAGATCAAGGCCGGCAAGACGACGATCATCGTCCCGGTCGGCGGCACCGAGCAAAGCGGACCGCACATCGCGCTCGGCAAGCACAACGTTCGCGCGCGCGCCCTCGCTGCGCGCATCGCTGCGAGCCTGGGCAACGCGCTGGTCGCGCCGGTGATCGCCTACGTCCCCGAAGGTTCGATCGATCCGCCCACTGGCCACATGCGCTTCGCCGGCACGATCAGCATTCCCGAGAGCGCGTTCGAGGCGACCCTCGAGGGCGCGGCGCGGAGCCTGCGCCGGGCCGGCTTTCGCGACGTCGTCCTGATCGGCGACCACGGCGGCTACCAGAAGAGCCTCGTCAAGGTCGCCGCCCGGCTCGACCGCGAGTGGGCGAAGCAATCCTCGCCGGTGCGGGTGCACGCGATCGAGGCGTACTACCAGGCCGCCGAACGCGATTTCGCCGAGGCGCTGCGCCGGCAGGGCTTCAGCGAGCAGGAGATCGGCAGCCACGCCGGCGTTGCCGACACCTCCCTCTCGCTGGCGGTCGACGAGCAGCTCGTCCGCGCCGCGCGCCTGCACGACGGCAGCACGCTCGGCAGCGCCGAAGGCGTCTACGGCGATCCGCGCCGTTCGAGCGCCGCGGCCGGCCGCGCCGGCGTCGACCTCATCGTCGCGCGAACGCGCGACGAGATCGCGCGCGAGGTGGCGCGGCGTTGACGGCTTGTCGTCGCTTTGCCTCTTGCCGCGTTGTTCCTGTGCTGATCGTTCCCGGAGCCTCCGACTTGAAACCGACTTCCTCCTGCCGACGCGGCGCCTCGATCGCCGCTCTCGCCCTGGCGGCGCTCGACTGCGGCGCGCAATCGACGCCGGCTGCTTCCGCGCCGCCAGCCGCGCGCGTCGCATCGCCGGCATCGGCCGCGCGGG
>JBDSLQ010000178.1:0-10343 GCA_039916285.1 Caldimonas sp. | reverse complement strand
ATCGGCGCCGATGTTGCCGCCGGCGCCGGCGCGGTTCTCGACGATGACGACGCCGAGAGTCTCCTTCACCTTTTCGGCGAGCGAGCGGGCGACGACGTCGAGCGGGCCGCCGGGCGGGTAGGGAACGATGAAGCGCAGCGGCTTCGCCTGCGCCGACGCGAGGTGCGGTGCCGCGGCAGCGAGCGTCGCCGCGCCGATCGTGCAGAGCGCCTGGCGACGCTTCACGGCTTCTTCAGCAGGATCGACTTGACCCAGCCGTCGCCGCGCGAGGTCGTCACCTTGGTATAGCCGTTCTGCTCGTCGCCGGCGAGGATGACCTCGTCGTTGCGGCCGAGCGTCTGCATGTCGCCGCCGCCGTCGCGCGGCTGGCGCAGCACCTTGACGCCGGCGATCTTGGGCACCATCACGTCGCCAGCGGCGCCGGCATTGGCCTTCACGCTTGCCGCCGCGTTCTGCTGCGAGGCGACGCTGCCGCGCGCCTGCACCAGCGAGGGGTTGTTGCGGATGTTCCTGACGATGTTGTTCCAGTTGTCGAGGAACGAGGCGACGATCACCTTGCCTTCGTTGGTGTTGCTGTAGCCCCCGCCGGCCGCCGAGATGCCGCCGAGGAGGGCGCCGCCGATCGCGAAGTCGCGCGCCTCGGCGCTGCCCTGCGCCGCCGCGACCTGGATCCCCGAACGCGAGTCGACCAGCAGCATGCTCGTTTCGGCCTGCTTGAACTTGAGGCCGCCGGCGATCGCGCCGATCGCCTGGCCGCCGCGGCCGCCGAGCAGGCCGCCGAGCGCGCCACCGACGCCACCGGCGTTGTTCTCGCTGAAGACGACCGCCGGCGTGACGATGAAGTCGGCGGCGACCATCTGGCCCTTGCCGATGTTCTGGTCGCGTTGCAGCTCGCCCGAGGCGCCGAGGGCGCGCTCCTGCATCATGTTGCCCATGCCGACGCCTCGCTCGACGATCTGGAAGCAGTTCGATTGCTGGATGATGGTGCGGATCACCGGCGTCGGCGAGCCGAGCCCGTAGCGCTGCAGGTTGGCGCCGATCTGGCTTTGCGGCTCGACCACGGCGAGCGTTCCCTTCGGCGCATCGCAGCGCTCGAGCTGGTCACTCGCGCCTTGCGACTGGCCGTTCGGGCCGGCGCCGCCGGTCGCCAGCGAGCCGCCCTTGCCGAGAGTTTGGCCGGCAGCGGGCAGGCTCATCGCACCAGCCACGACCAGCAAGGAAAATCGGATCGTCTTCATCGGAGCTCCTCCAGCGACTTGCACGAGCGAGATTGTCTCGTGAACGCAGCCGCTCCGGGGGCGCCGCGCGCGCGCCCCCGGAGCGACCGGGAGGAGGTCGCGACGCGTTACGGGACGTAGTGCAGTTGACCGCCGTCCAGCCTGACGCGGTCCCCGATCCGAAGGTCGTCGATCCGCTGGTAGTCGAAGTCCCGGACGCTGCCGTTGTCGAAACGGACCGAGACGCGAAAGACCTCGTCTTCCTTGCGCGTGCGTTTTTCGATCGCGTTTCCGGCGACGGCCCCTGCCACCGCGCCGCCGGCCGTCGCCGCAGCGCGGCCGGTGCCGCTGCCGAACTGGTTGCCGACGACCGCACCGACGACGGCGCCGAGAATTGCGCCACCGCCGGTGGTCCGGGAAGCGACCGGGACGAGATCAATCGAACGGACGACGCCGTACTCCGCGTACGTGCCGGCTTGACCGTACGTCGGTGTGGTCGATGGAGCGGAATAGCGATTGTCCGCGGTGGTCGAGCAGGCAGCCAAGGCGGCCAGGGCGACAGCAGCGAGGGGTGTGGCAAGGGAACGATTGATCATGCAAGCCTCCGAGGGTTGCCGGCCGCGGCGACACATCGTCGTCGCCTGACAGGATGGCAGGAGCTTGGCCAAAAGCTCGGCAGGCGCGAGTCGGGCGTTGCCCACGGGCAAGGTGGGCGGGCCGCGCACGCCCCTGTGGTCGATCTCTTACACCTTCGCAGTGCCGGACGAAGGGCCGTGCTTGTCGGCCTCCGAAGTGAAGGAATCGGCGTAGAACTCGTCGTCGGGCAAGCCGCAGCGGGCGACGAAGTCGCGCTCGGCCGACTCGACCATGATCGGCGCGCCGCAGGCGTAGACCTGGTGCTCGAGCAGGTTCGGGAAGTCGTGCATCACCGCCTGGTGGACGAGGCCGGTGCGGCCGTGCCAGTCGTCCTCGGGACGGGCTTCGGAGAGCACGGGGATGTAGCGCAGGTTGGCCAGCTTTCTCGTCGCCTCGTGCGCCCACTCGCTCAGGTAGAGATCGGCCTTGCTGCGGCAGCCCCAGTAGAGATGCGCCTTGCGCTCGATTCCCTTCCACATCATGTGCTCGATGATCGCCTTGATCGGCGCGAAGCCGGTGCCCGAGGCGAGCAGGATCATGGGCTTGTCGGAATCCTCGCGCAGGAAGAAGCTGCCGAACGGCCCCTCGACGCGCAGGATCTCCTTTTCCTTCATCGCCCCGAAGACGTGGTCCGTGAACTTGCCGCCCGGCAGGTGGCGGATGTGCAGCTCGAGCCGGGGCTGGTCGATCACGGTGTGCGGCGCGTTGGCCATCGAGTAGCTGCGCCGGGCGCCGTCGCGCAGGATGAACTCGACGTACTGGCCGGCGCGGTACTGGAACAGGTCGTTCGCGGGCAGCTGCAGGCGGACGATGGCGACGTCGGGCACGGGCTTGTCGATCGAGAGGACGCGGCTCGGCAGCTTCCTGATCGCGAACTCGCCGGCGCCGGGAACCGTGCGCGCCTCGAGCACGATGTCGGTCTGCGGCGTTGCCTGGCAGCAGAGGATCAGGCCTGCGACTTCTTCCTCGTGGCTGAGCGCCTTCTGCTGGTGCGCGCCGTGGATGACGCGGCCTTCGAGCATGCGGCACTTGCACGAGCCGCAAGCGCCGTCGCGGCAGCCGTAGGGCAGGCCGATGCCCTGGCGGATGGCAGCCTGCAGGATGGGCTCGTCGCGGTCGACGCTGAAGGTCTTGCCGCTCGGCTGGACGGTGACGGTGAAGGGCATGGGGACGGCGGAGGGCGGCGCGGGGCGCGTCGCCTAGACTCGGCTCGCGATTTTGCCCGCTTGCTGCGCGGCCCCTCCCCAGGGGCTTGCGACGTGCAAGCCGAACCCGCGCCAACGTGCCCGATCGATCGACCCGCTTCAAGAGACCGGTGCTGCTGATCGTCGGCTGCGGCGACGTCGGCTTGCGGGTCGTTCGCCTGCTCGCCGGTCGCTGGCGCGTGCTCGCGCTGACGTCGAGCGCGGCGCGCGTCGCCGGGCTGCGCGACGCCGGCGCCACGCCGCTGCGCGGCAATCTCGACGATGCCGCGTCGCTGGCCCGGCTCGCCGGACTCGCCGACGCCGTCCTCCACCTCGTGCCACCTCCCGCGCCAGGCGCGGGCGATCCGCGCACGCGCCGCCTGGTGGCGGCGCTGGGCCGTTCGCCGCGCCTGCGCCGGCTCGTCTACGGCTCGACCAGCGGCGTCTACGGCGACCGCGCCGGCGCGCGCACCGACGAGACGGCGCCGCTGTGTCCCGGCACCGAGCGGGCGCGTCGTCGCGTCGACGCCGAGTCCCGGCTGCGCCAGTTCGGCCGCGCCAGCGGCGTCGCCGTGACGCTTCTGCGCATCTCCGGCATCTACGCGCTCGACCGCGCCGGCGGCGACCCGCGCGAGCGCGTCGCGCGCGGCACGCCGGTGCTCGCCGCGGCAGACGACGTCCACACCAGCCACATCCATGCCGACGATCTGGCGCGCGCCTGCGTCGCCGCGCTGCACCGCGGCCGGCCGCAGCGCGCCGTCAACGTCGCCGACGACAGCGACCTGCGCATGGGCGACTACTTCGATCTCGTCGCCGACCGCTTCGGCCTGCCGCGGCCGCCCCGCCTGGCGCGCGCCGCCGCCGCCGCGCTGCTTTCGCCGCTGCAGATGAGCTTTCTCGGCGAGTCGCGCCGCCTCGTCAATCGGCGCTTGAAAACCGAGCTGCGGCTGGTGCTGCGCTATCCGACGGCGGCCGATGGTCTGGCCGAGGCCGAGGCCGCGGCTGCATCGGGCGGGTGACAATCGAAAGTGGAATGCGCATGAGAAGAGATCGAATTCGCCGCCCGACATCACTGGCCGTCGCCACGTTGCGATGAAGGTCCTGCTCGCGACGCAGCCGATTCCCGCCACGCCGTTCATCGACGCGATCCGCGCCCGCGCGCCCGATCTCGAGCTGCTCGAATATCGCTCGGCGCTGCGCGACGCCGACCTGGCCGACGTCGACGTCCTCCTCGGCTGGCAGATGCCGCCCGGCCTCGCCGAGCGGTTGCCGCGCGCGGGCTGGGTCTGCTCGGTGGCGGCCGGCGTCGAGAAGCTGCTCGCGCCCGGCCTTGCGCCGCACGTTCGCGTCTCGCGCATCGTCGATCGCGAGCAGGCCGCGGGAATCGCCCAGTTCGTCGTCGCCATGGCGCTGCGTCATGCGCGATCGCTCGAGCTCTACGAGAAGCAGCAGCGCGATCGGGACTGGACGCGCCGGCCGCTGCCGATCGCGCGCCACGCCGTCGGCGTGCTCGGCACTGGCGCCATGGGCGGCGAGATCGCGCTCTGGCTCGAGCGCTGCGGCCTTGCCGTTCGCGGCTGGAACCGGCGCTCGCCGCAATCGTTCGAGGAGCTGCTCGCCGCCAGCGAGATCGTCGTCTGCGCCCTGCCGCTGACAGCCGAGACCGAAGCCATCCTCGACGCGCGCGCCTTCGCGCACATGTCGCGTGGTGCCTACGTGATCAACGTTGCGCGCGGCGCGCACATCGTCGAGCCCGACCTGATCGCCGCCGTGCGCTCGGGCCACCTGAGCGGCGCCGCGCTCGACGTGCAGCGCCGCGAGCCGCTTCCGCCCGACGATCCGCTTTGGTCGGTTCCCGGCATCACGATCACGCCGCACATTGCCGCCCAGCCGTCGATCGACACCGTCGCCGAGCAGTTCGTCGCCGCCATGCGCGCGCTCCAGCGCGGCGAGCCGCTCCCCAACGAAGTCGACCGCTCCCGCGGCTATTGAACCGAAGCGGCCCCAACGGGGCCGGCCCCTCCCTCTCGGAGGGAGGGGAGCGAAGCTGGGGCGGGAGCTGCACCTGGAGCTCCCTTGCGGAGCAAGGGAGGGGAGCGCAGCGGGGCGGGAGCAGCCCCGCCGGCCAACGCCGAAGGGGATGTGATCAGCAAGGCTGACTCACACCCCCTTCGGCCGGCTCAACGTCCTCATGCGGTCAACCGCGTGCACCGACAGTCGCATCGTCTCGCCGTTGCGCCGGATCTCCAGCACGACATCGCGATCGGGCCGATCGCCGCGCCAGAGCGTGCGGTACATCGACGCCAGGTCGGCGACGCCGACGCCGTCGATGGCGACGATCACGTCCTTCGGCTGCACCCCGGCGGCTTCGGCCGGGCTGTCGGCCGCGAGGCGCACGACGTGCACCTGGCCGCCGATCTCGACGCAGTTGAGGCCGATCCAGGCGCGGCTGCTGAGGCTCGAGCTGCCGCTGCTTCTCATCTCGGCGAGGATCGGCTTCAGCAGGTCGACCGGCACGAACATGTTGCCGCGCAGCGCCGGGCTGTTGCCCTCCGACGCGTTGCCGACCACGAGCGAGCCGACGCCGACCAGCTCGCCGACGGCGTTGAAGAGGCCGGCGCCGCTATGGTCGGTCCGTGCCGGCGCGGTGAAAAGCGCGCCCTCGATGTGATATTCCCAGTAGCCGGAGAACGGCCGCCGCGAGACCATTCGCGCGAGGCTGAGATCGCGTTCGGCGCCGCCGCTCGCGAAGAGGAGCGGATCGTCGGCGCCGACCTTGGCCGAGACGCCGAGCGGAGCCGGCGCGATGCCGAGCGGCGCCAGCGCCTGGACAAGACCGAAACCGGTCGCAAGGTCGTAGGCGATCACCCGCGCCGGGATGCGCCGGCGGTCGCCGGCGACGAGATCGACCTGGTCGGCTTCGAGGATCAGGTAGCCGATCGTCAGCACCAGGCCGTCGTCGCCGATCAGGACACCCGAGCCTTGGCGATGCTTGCCGAGCGTCGCGACCGAGCGCGCGTCCTCGACCGCAACGACCTCGACGCCGACCACGGCGGCGTTGGCGCGTGCCAGCGCTTCCTTGTGCACCTCGAGCCGCGCCAGCGTCGCGCGCACCTGGGTCGCCGTTTCCGCGGCGGGCTCGGCGGCGAGCGCGCCGCTGGCGATCGACGTCGCGGTGGCGAAGAGCAGCGCTGCCCGGCCGCACCGGCGCAGGCCGCCGACGCAGCGTTCAGGAGCAAGGAAAGACCGGAACCATGGCACCGAGTTCATGCAGCCTCCGCGTGTTGTGTGTGCAGCATGAGCGCTTGCAAGCGGCGTGCGCGCGTCAGGGGCAATTTCCGGATGCGCGGGCGTCAGCGGCGCCCGAACGGTGCCTGGCCGCGCCAGTAGCGCAGCGTCAGCAGGCCGCCGAGCATGCCGCCGAGGTGCGCGAAGTGTGCGACACCGGAATTCATCACGTAGACGCCCTGGTAGAGCTCGATGATCCCGTACAGCGCGACCAGGAACTTGGCCTTCATCGGAATGACGAAGAAAACCAGAATGGTCCGGTTCGGGAAAATCATCGCGAACGCGAGCAACAGTCCGAACAGGCCGCCCGAGGCGCCGACGGTCGGCGCCGCAGAGCCGATCAGGGCGTTGACGAGCAGCTGGCTCAGTGCCGCGGCGACGACGCTCGCCGCATAAAAGATGACGAAGCGCTTCTGACCCCAGACTTGCTCGAGCTCGCCGCCGAACATCCACAGGCCGAGCATGTTGAAGAACAGGTGATTGAAGCTGCCGTGCAGGAACGCGTAGGTGACGATCTGCCAGGGGAGGAAGCCGGCGCCCAGCGGCCAGAGGGCGAACGCGCTGAGCAGCCCGAACCCGAGCAGCTCGCCCAGGAAGAAGACGGCCACGTTCGCGAGCAGGAGCGCCTGCGTGACGGGAGGAAGCGGCAGCATGCAGGAGCGTCCGTTCGGGAGCGAGTGGACGACTAGTCTACGGCCCGTGTGGCAAACTGCCCGCCTGCTGCACGCACCGCCTCGGTGGCGAAATTGGTAGACGCGCGGGACTCAAAATCCCGTTCCGCGAGGAGTGTCGGTTCGATTCCGACCCGAGGCACCACGGATGCGGCCCACCTTCCCCCATGAGCGACTCCGCGCCGAACTACCCGACGATCGAGGACGTGATCGGCGCGACGCCGCTGGTCCGCCTGGTTCGCGTGTCCGGCGCCGACAACGCGCGGCGCAACAACGTCATCCTCGGCAAGCTCGAAGGCAACAATCCTGCGGGCTCGGTCAAGGATCGGCCGGCGATCAGCATGATCCGGCGCGCCGAAGAGCGCGGCGACATCAAGCCCGGGGACACGCTGATCGAGGCGACCTCGGGCAACACCGGCATCGCCCTGGCGATGGCGGCGGCGATCCGCGGCTACCGCATGCTGCTCGTCATGCCGGAAGACCTGAGCGTCGAGCGCGCGCAGACGATGAAGGCGTTCGGCGCCGAGCTGATCCTGACGCCGCGCTCGGGCGGCATGGAATACGCGCGCGATCTGGCGACGCAGATGGAAAAGGACGGCAAGGGTCGTGTCCTCGACCAGTTTGCCAACGCCGACAACCCGCGCATCCACTACGAGACGACCGGGCCCGAGATCTGGAACGACACCGGCGGGCGGATCACGCACTTCGTCAGCGCGATGGGAACGACCGGAACGATCACCGGCGTCTCGCGCTTCCTGAAGGAGAAGAACGCGGCGATCCGCATCATCGGCGCGCAGCCGAGCGAGGGCTCGCGCATTCCCGGCATTCGCAAGTGGCCGCAGCAGTACCTGCCGAAGATCTACGACCCGTCGACGGTCGACGAGCTCGTCCTCGTGAGCCAGGTCGATGCCGAGGAGGTGACGCGGCGGCTCGCCCGCGAGGAGGGCATCTTCGCCGGCATCTCGGCGGCCGGCGCGTGCTGGGTCGCGCTGCAGATCGCCGCGGCCGTGGAGAACGCGACCATCGTCTTCGTCGTCTGCGATCGCGGCGACCGCTATCTGTCCACTGGCGTCTTCCCGGCATGACCGCGCACGAGTTCCGTTTCTGCGTCAACTGCGCAAGCGCGCTGGAGCCGATCGCCATCGACGAAGACGGCGGTGCAAAAACGCGTCTGCGCTGCCCGGCGTGCGGCTGGACGCACTGGAACAACCCGACGCCGGTGCTCGCCGCGGTGATCGAGCTCGTCGATCGCGACGGCCAGGTGCTGCTGGCGCGCAATGCCGCCTGGCCCGGCAAGTTCTACGGCCTGATCACCGGTTTCATGGAAGCGGGCGAGACGCCGGAGGAAGGAATCGCGCGCGAGGTCGGCGAGGAAACTTCGCTCACGGTCGACTCGCTCTCGCTGATCGGCGTCTACGAGTTCCTGCGCATGAACCAGGTCATCATTGCCTACCATGTGGCGGCGCGCGGCGAGATCGTGCTGTCTCCCGAGCTGATCGCCTACCGGCTGTTCGCGCCGGCCGCGATCAACTGCTGGCCGGCAGGCACCGGCCGTGCGCTCGCCGACTGGCTGCGCTCGCGCGGCATCGAGCCGCGCTGGATGGAGCTCCCGCCGGGCAAGCGGGCAACCGAGGTCGACGTGGACTGAATGCGATGGAAGCGCAAAAGGAAATCGATACCCGCGGCATGAACTGCCCCCTGCCGATCCTGAAGGCGAAGAAGGCGCTCGCCGACATGTCGAGCGGAGATGTCCTCAAGGTCGTCGCCACCGACCCCGGCTCGGTGCGCGACTTCCAGGCCTTCGCGCGCCAGACCGGCAACGAGCTGGTCGAGCAGACGAGCGCGAACGACGAGTTCGTTCACTACCTGCGCCGGCGCTGACGAGACGCTTCGCTGCGCTCAGAGTGACAACGAGCGCAGGTACTTGCGGAACTCCGCCCCGAGCTCCGGGTGCTCCAGAGCCAGCTCGACGTTGGCCTGCAGGAAGCCTTCCTTGCTGCCGCAGTCGTAGCGTCGTCCCTGGTAGCGGAAGGCGAACACCTTCTCGTGCTTCAGGAGGCCGGCGATGCCGTCGGTGAGCTGGATCTCGCCGCCGACGCCGCGCGGCTGGGCCGCGATCTCGTCGAACACCCGCGGCGTGAGGATGTAGCGACCGGCGACGCCGAGGCGCGACGGCGCAACCTCGGGGGCAGGCTTCTCGACGATCCTTTCGATCTCGACCAGCCGCTCGCCGACCGCCCGCCCACCGACGATGCCGTAGCGGCGGGTGTGCTCGGCAGGCACTTCCTGCACGGCGACGATCGAGGCCTGGCGCGCCGCGAACTGCTCGGCCATCTGGGCCAGCACCGGCGGGCTGCCGACCATCAAGTCGTCGGGAAGGAGGACGGCGAAGGGGCGGTCGCCGACCAGGTGGCGACCGCACAGCACGGCGTGGCCGAGGCCCAGGGCCTGGGCCTGGCGCACGAAGACGCACTCCATGTCGTCGGGCTTGACGGCGCGAACGGCGGCGAGCAGCTCGGCCTTCGCGCCGCGCTCGAGGGCCTCCTCGATCTCGAAGCTTCGGTCGAAATGGTCCTCGATGGCCCGCTTGTGCCGGCTGGTGACGAAGATCATCTCGCGGACGCCGGCCGCATAGGCCTCCTCGACGGCGTACTGCACCAGCGGCTTGTCGACCACCGGCAGCATCTCCTTCGCCAGGGCCTTGGTCGCAGGCAGGAAACGGGTGCCCAGGCCGGCCACCGGAAAGATCGCGTGTCTGAGGGTCATTTCTGGCCGTTCGTCTACTTACAATGCCATGGAAGTCTCGAAGATTCTGGCACGCACGGTCTCAGCAAGAAAAGGGAAACGCCTCAGGTGGACCTGCTCGTCATCGATCCGATCGACGCCGAGGTGATGCGCTGGCTCGCCTCACGCCACCGTCTCCGCTTCGCTCCCGAGCTTGCCTTCGCGCCTCGCGAGTTGCGCCGTGCGCTCTACAACATCAGGGCAGCCATCGTGCCGTCGTCGGTCAGCATCGACGCCGAGACCCTCGATTTCGCGCCGGTGCTGCGCGCTGTCGGCCGCGTCAGCGCCGGCTCCGAGAACATCGACCTCGAGGCCTGCGAGCGGCGCCACGTAGAGGTCGTGCGCAGCCTGACGGCGAGCGCACGCGCCGAGGCCGAGTTCGTCATCGGCGCCATGCTGTCGATGCTGCGCCGGGTCCCGGTGCGCGGCGCCGATGGCTCGGTCGCCGGGCGCGAGCTCGGCGGGGCGACCATCGGCCTCGTCGGCATGCCGCCTTCGGCACGAACGATCGCCCAGCTGCTCGCGCCCTTCGGCGTGCGCATCCTCGGTTACGACCCGGCCCT
>JBDSLQ010000177.1:0-4064 GCA_039916285.1 Caldimonas sp. | reverse complement strand
CTCCTTCCAGTCCCAGACCTGGTCGATGAACTTCTTGCGGCCGAGGTCGTGGCGGCTGAGACCGGCGTCCTGGAGCTGGCGCTCGACGACGATCTGCGTGGCGATGCCGGCGTGGTCCGTGCCCGGCACCCACAGCGTGTTGGCGCCGAGCATGCGCTGATGGCGCACCAGCGCGTCCATGATCGTGTGCTGGAACGCGTGCCCCATGTGCAGCGTGCCGGTGACGTTCGGCGGCGGCAGCTGGATGGAAAACGAGGGTTTGGCCGGGTCGAGCGCCGGCTCGTAGACGCCGCTCTCTTCCCAGAGCGGGCCCCAATGCGCTTCGATGGCGGCCGGGTCGAACGACTTGGCGAGCTCGGTCGTGGCCGCGGCGTGCGCGGGCGGGGGATCGGCCTTCACATCAGGAGGTGTTCGCCGGCGTTGTCGCCGCCGAGGATCACGTAGTTGACCTTGCGGATGTCGGCGAGCTTGGTGCCGCCGCCATACGAGATCGAGCTCTGAACGTCCTCGCGCATCTCGCGCAGCGTGTCGGCCAGCTTGCCCTTGATCGGCTCGAGGATGCGCTTGCCCTCGACGTGCTTGTACTCGCCCTTGTTGAAGTCCGACGCCGAGCCGTAGTACTCCTTGTAGAGCTTGCCGTCGAGCTCGACCGTCTGGCCGGGCGATTCCTCGTGGCCGGCGAAGAGCGAGCC
This sequence comes from Caldimonas sp., assembly GCA_039916285.1. Lineage (GTDB taxonomy): Bacteria > Pseudomonadota > Gammaproteobacteria > Burkholderiales > Burkholderiaceae_C > Schlegelella_A. The sequence goes on along the minus strand of JBDSLQ010000177.1, from coordinate 3,372 downwards.
GATCATGACCATGCAGGCGCCGAAGCGCACGCTCTTGGCGATGTCGCCATGATCGCGAATGCCGCCGTCGGCGATGATCGGCTTGGTCGCGACGCGCGCGCACCACTTCAGCGCCGAGAGCTGCCAGCCGCCGGTGCCGAAGCCGGTCTTCAGCTTGGTGATGCAGACCTTGCCCGGCCCGACGCCGACCTTGGTCGCGTCGGCACCCCAGTTCTCGAGGTCGATCACCGCTTCCGGCGTGGCGACGTTGCCGGCGATGACGAACGCCTTCGGCAACTTCGCCTTGATGTGATCGATCATCCGGTGCACGGTGTCGGCGTGGCCGTGGGCGATGTCGATGGTGATGTAGTCGGCGCCGATGCCTTCGCTGGCGAGCCGGTCGACGGCTGCGTAGTCGGGCGGCTTGACGCCGGAGCTGATCGAGACGAAGAGATTCTTCGCGCGCATGCGCTTGGCGAACGCGACGTTGTCGACGTCGAAGCGGTGCATCACGTAGAAGAAGCCGTTCGCCGCCAGCCACTCGACGATGGGCTCGTCGACGACCGTCTTCATGTTCGCCGGCACGACCGGCAGCTCGAAGCGGCGCGGCCCGAATTCCTGCGCCGGATCGCATTCCGAGCGGCTCTCGACCCGGCACTTGCGCGGCAGCAGCAAGACGTTGTCGTAGTCGAAGATTTCCATTGGCGTGGCGGAGCTAAAACGGGCGCCTGCAGGGGCGCCCGTGTCGGCATTCTACGGAAGCGGACCGGGGTCGCGCTTCTAGAATGGGCAAGTGATGCACCCCTCTGTCGTCGACCGTCCCTCGCGCTTGCTCGAGGGACTCAATCCCGAGCAACTCGCCGCCGTCACCCTGCCCGCCGAGCCGGCGCTCATCCTCGCCGGGGCCGGCTCGGGCAAGACCCGGGTCCTGACGACACGCGTCGCCTGGCTGATCCAGACCGGACAGCTCTCGCCCGGCGGCGTGATGGCGGTGACGTTCACCAACAAGGCCGCCAAGGAGATGCTGACGCGACTCGACGCGATGCTCGCGATCCCCGTGCGCGGCATGTGGGTCGGTACCTTCCACGGCCTGTGCAACCGTTTCCTGCGCTCGCACTGGAAGCTCGCGGCGCTGCCGCAGGGCTTCCAGATCCTCGATTCGAGCGATCAGCTCTCGGCCGTCAAGCGCATCGTCAAGGCGATGAACCTCGACGAGGAACGCCATCCGCCGAAGCCGCTGACGTGGGCGATCGCAGGCGCCAAGGACGACGGGCTGCGTTCCAAGGACATCGAGGTCAAGGACGAGCAGAGCCGCGTCCTGGCGCAGGTCTACGAAGCGTACGACGCGCAGTGCCAGCGGGAAGGCGTCGTCGACTTCGCCGAGCTGATGCTGCGCACCTACGAGCTGCTTCGCGACAACGCGCCGCTGCGCGAGCACTACCGGCGGCGCTTTCGGCACATCCTGGTCGACGAGTTCCAGGACACCAACCGCCTCCAATACGCCTGGCTGAAGATGTTCGCCGGCCCGCCGGAGCACGGCTGCGCCTTGTTCTGCGTCGGCGACGACGACCAGAGCATCTACGCGTTCCGCGGCGCCCAGGTCGGCAACATGGCCGCGTTCGAGCGCGAGTACCGCGTCGGCACGGTCGTCAAGCTCGAGCGCAACTACCGCTCGTACGGCAACATCCTCGACGCCGCCAACGAGCTGATCTCGAAGAACTCGCGCCGCCTCGGCAAGAACCTGCGCACCGAGGCCGGGCCGGGCGAGCCGGTGCGCGTCCACGAGGCGCCTTCCGACTTCGCCGAGGCACAGTGGTTCATCGAGGAGGCGCAGTCGCTGCACCGCGACGGCACGCCGCGCCACGAGATCGCGCTGCTCTACCGCAGCAACGCCCAGAGCCGGGTGATGGAGAGCGCGCTGTTCAACGCGCACATTCCGTACAAGGTGTATGGGGGTTTGCGCTTTTTCGAGCGCGCCGAAGTCAAGCACGCGCTCTCCTACCTGCGCCTGATCGAGAACCCCAACGACGACACCAGCTTCCTGCGCGTCGTCAACTTTCCGGCACGCGGCATCGGTGCGCGCACCATCGAACAATTGCAGGACGCTGCCAAGGCAAGCGGGCTGAGCCTCTGGCAGAGCGTCGCCTTCGTCGCCGGCAAGGGCGGCGGCAATTTGCTCTCGTTCACCCGGCGCATCGATGCCGTTCGCGAGACGACGCGCGGCCTGACGCTGCGCGAGATCATCGTCCACATGCTCGAGGCGTCGGGCCTGGTCGATTTCTACAAGACCGACCGCGAAGGCAAGGAGCGGCTCGAGAATCTCGAGGAGCTGATCAACGCCGCCGAAGCCTTCGTCACGCAGGAGGGCTTCGGCAAGGACGCCGTGGCGCTGCCGCTTGACGAGCACGGCAGCGGGCCCGGCATCTATCGCGGCGATGCCGGCAAGGCGGAGTTCAACATGCCCGGCGCCGAGACGATCGACTCGGGCGAAATCATCGCGCCGCCCAGCCTTGTGCCCGACGCTGAGACCGGCGAGATTCAGTCGCCTCTCGCCGCCTTCCTCACTCACGCGTCGCTCGAGGCTGGAGACAACCAGGCGCAAGCCGGGCAGGACGCTGTCCAGCTGATGACCATCCACTCGGCGAAGGGCCTCGAGTTCGACTGCGTCTTCATCTCCGGCCTCGAGGAGGGGCTTTTTCCCCACGAGAACTCGTCGAGCGACCTCGACAGCCTCGAGGAGGAGCGGCGCCTGATGTACGTCGCGATCACGCGCGCCAGGAAACGCCTCTACCTGAGCTTCTCGCAGACGCGCATGCTGCACGGTCAGACGCGGTACAACGTCAAGAGCCGCTTCGTCGACGAGCTGCCGGAGGCGGCGCTGCGCTGGATCACGCCGCGCAACCAGTCGTTCGGCTCGGGCTTCGCGCGCGAGTACAGCCGGGCCTGGGAGAGCGGCTCGGGGTTGCACTCGATCGTCGGTACCGGCCGCGTCGAGCCGCGTTACGCCGCGGCGCAGATCGTTCCGAAAGCAGCGTTGCACGGACTCAGGCCGGGGCAGGGCGTCTTCCATGCCAAGTTCGGCGAGGGCGTCGTCGTCACCATCGAGGGCTTCGGCGAGGACGCGCGTGCCCAGGTGAGCTTCGGCCGCCACGGCATGAAGTGGCTGGCGCTCAGCGTCGCCAAGCTGACGCCGGTCGATTGACCGCGGCGCGCGGCGTGTCCGCCATGGCCGGGATGTCCGACGATCGATGACAGGTCACGTGAACGGTCGGCGACTGCCTGTCGCCCACGTAGGAGTTGTCCGCTTTTCACGGCCCTCTTCTCAGAGGGACACGGAAGCGACTACGCTGGGGCCAGCTCACTCGCACGCGGCTCGCGCGGCGGTAAAGCTCC
>JBDSLQ010000176.1:0-6268 GCA_039916285.1 Caldimonas sp. | reverse complement strand
TCGATCGGAGACCTCGTCCTCGAGCAGGTCGGCCAGCGCCTGAAGGCGATGTCGCGCGGCAAGGACGTGGTCGCCCGCGTCGGCGGCGACGAGTTCCTGCTCCTGCTCAGCAACGTGACGTCTCAGGAGGGCATCGCCAACGTGGCCGACCGCCTGATCCAGGGTCTCTCGCAGCCGTACGCGGCCGAGGGCCGCGAGGTCATGATCTCGTGCTCGGTCGGCATCGCGATGTATCCGGACGGCTGCAGCCACGCCAAGCTGATCGCCCGCGCCGACGCGGCGATGTACGCGTCGAAGCGCTCCGGCGGCTCGAAGCACTGCTTCTACTCGAACGCGATGGACGCCGACGCGGAAGCGCAGTTCGAGCTGCTGCGCGACCTGAGGAAGGCCGTCGTCGCCAGGGAGTTCGAGCTCTTCTACCAGCCCAAGATTGACGCCAAGAGCGGCAAGGTCACCGCCGTCGAGGCGCTGCTGCGCTGGAAGCATCCGTCGCGCGGCATGCTCCTGCCCAGCACCTTCATCCCGATCGCCGAACGCTTCGGCTTGATCGGCCCGATCGGCAACTGGGTGATCGAGGACGCCTGCCGGCAGAGCCGACAGTGGCGCGAAAGTGGCGTCCGCATGCGTGTCGCCATCAACCTCTCGGCGCACCAGATGCGCCAGGACGACATCGTCGAGCGCATCACCGACGCGCTGCAGGCGCACAAGATCCATCCCTCGCTCCTGACCTGCGAGATCACCGAGTCGGCGGCGATGGAGGACACCAAGACGACGCAGACGACGTTCCGCCGCCTCGGCGAGCTTGGCATGCATCTCTCGATCGACGACTTCGGCACCGGCTACTCCAGCCTCAGCTACCTGAGGAAGCTGCCCGCGGAGGAGCTGAAGATCGACCGCAGCTTCATCCAGGACCTCGAGCACAGCGCCGACGCCCGCGCCGTCATCGACGCGGTCATCAAGCTCGCCCATGCGCTCGGCCTGAAGGTTGTCGCCGAGGGCGTCGAGAACCAGCGCCAGCAGCAGGTGCTGGTGCAGATGGGCGTCGATGAGCTGCAGGGGTTCCTTTTCGCCAAGCCCATGTCGGCGCGCGCGCTGATGCTGTGGGCCGTCAACGACCGTTCGGAAGGCGCATCGGTCTTCAAGCCGTCGCTGTTCGAGGAAACCCGCCAGTCGGACGCCGTCGAGGCGGTCCGGCGCGCCTGAACCGGGCGTCAGGGGTGCCAGCGGCGCCGACGGGCGCCGCTTTCGTCGCCGGCCGCGGCAGCTCATCCCGCCGAGAACGCGCTTCGTCGCAAGCCGCTGGGAAGGCGTGGCGGCGCTCCCTACATTCCAGTCCGACGCATCACCGACGCGTCAGTTCACCAGGAGCCCATCATGTCCGACAACATTTTCTCCGCGATCCTGACCTTCAGCCTTCTGGCCGCCGGTACCGCAGCGGTCGGGAACGAAATGATGGCTCCGCGCAGCGCCGTCAAGGCGGCTGCCGGCTGCTCGCTGCCGGCGGTGACCGTGACCGGCAAGCGCATCGCCGCCGCCGCCGCCACGGTGACGCTTCCGACCGTCGTGGTGACAGGCCGCCGCCAGGCCGTCACCGAGGTCGCCGTCGACGACACCGGGCGCGAGTCGCGCGTCCAGTAGGGGCCTTCACCCCGGGCGCTTCAGCGCCTTTTCGACGGCCGCCTCCGGGCGGCCGTCTTCTTTGCGGCGGCGCGTACTAGGCGCCGCTGCGCTGCAGCCGGGCCGACATCGCCTGCTCGAGCGTGTCGGCGCTGTCCAGCAGGTGCGCGCGCGACTCTTCGCTCAACCCGCCCCGTGAACTCGCCGACCGGAGCTTTTCGAGCAGTGCCCGAGCCTGCAACCGACCGACGCTTCGCGTGTCGGCCCGGCTCGCCGCCCCTGGCCTGAGCAGCAACGCCGCCACGCGGTTCACATGGTCGCGTTGCAAGTCCCGGCGCAGCGGCGCGATCTCGCTGCGTGCATCCAGCTCGCTCCACACCGCAGCCGTCAGCCGCGCGTAGAGCTCGGGCATCCGAAGCGAGCGGGCGGGACCTTCTGGAGAACGCTCGGCGCTCTCCAGCAGGCGCGTCGCCACGGTGTCGGTCATCAGCACGGACAGCAGCCCGCGCTGCATGCCCAGCACTTGCGCGGACGGCGAGTAATCGGTTTGCGCCGACCCGTCACCGCCGCGCAGCGCTTCGAGACGCTCGATGAAGTCGGCGCCGAGGCGGCGCTGCAGCTCGGGCGAGACGCGGAAGCTGTCGGCGGCGAGCAGGTTGGCGGTGATCAGGTCGAGGGCCGCGCGTTGTTCGCCCACCGGCACCGGGGTCAGCGGGTCCCGGCCCGAACCCGGCCGGTCCCGAACCGTGCGCACGCCGCCGATCTGGCGCGACAACACGTTGGCGGCCCGGGCCACGTCGTTCAAGGCGTAGCGGACCGAGCGGCGCAGGAAACTGTAGTCCTGGCCGGATTTCAGCTTGCGCGACTCCTGACGACGAAGCAGGTCCTGGGCAATGACGATCCGCTTCTTCGCAAAGGCGACCGCGTCGCTGCCGAGGTCGAATTGCAAGCTTTCCGGATCGATGCCGATGAAGTTGTCCTCGTCGGTTCCGTAGGCAAGCAAGGGCTCGGCGCTGCGGGAAGCGATCCGATCGAGGGCGGCAGCCTCGTCGGCAGCGCTGAGGCCGCTCGGCAGGGGCCTGTAGGCGTACTCGATAGCCCAGTAGTCGTACGGGCCGAGCGCGGCCCCGAAAGCGCTCGCCGCGTCGATGCGCGGCTCGTCGGGTGCGTTGAGGTTGACCGCCGAGTAGTCCATCACCGAGCCAGCGACGCCATTGGCCTTGACGAAGGCCGGATCGGCCAGCTGGGCCATCGAGTAGACGTGCGAGGCGCGAAAGTTGTGGCGCAGGCCCAAGGTGTGGCCAACCTCGTGCATCACCAAGTGTTTGAGCGACTCGGCGACGAAGGCCTCCGCCTCCGGGCTGTCGGGTTCGATGTCGCCACGTGCTTCGAGCACATCGCTTGCGTAGTCGACTTGCTCCGAGGCGGCGCCGCCCAGGGTGCAGACCTGGCCGCTCAGCAGGAGCTCGAGCTCGCGGGGGGTCAGGTTCGGTGCGGAAAGCGGATTCTCGAAGGCGGACCCGAGCAGCTGCGTCCGCTCGGTACGCCGCAGGCGAGTGCTCGTGCTTTCGAGCAGGATGTCGGCATCGACGATCTCGCCGCTGCGCGGATCGGTGTGACTGGGACCGATGCCCAGCAGTCCGGACGGCGGGTTGGTCATCCAGCGGATCGAGGCGCGGCCGAAGTCGAGCGTGTCGAACTCGGCATCCTCGGGCTGCACCTGGACGCGGATCGCGTCCTTGAAGCCGATCCGCTCGAACGCCTTGTTCCATTCGAGTACGCCGGCCGTGATCGTGTCGCGGTAGCGCAGCGGAATGGTCCGGTCCAGCCAATAGACGATTGGCTTTACCGTCTCTGACAGGGCGGCATCCGGATCCTTCTTCTCGAGGCGCCACCGGTTCACGAAACGCTCGCGCGGGCTGCGGGCCAGGTCGCTGCTGAAGTCGTTGCGTCCACTTTCGTAGTAGCCGACCCGGGGATCGGCTTTGCGGCCGCGCATCGGCTGTTCGGGCAGCCGGGCCAGCGAATAGTGAATGTTGAAGAACATGCTTCGCGGGTCGGGCAGAGTGCGCGGCGCCGAGGGTTGCGGCGAGCCCGGCGGCATCCCGGTTTGCGGCACCGAGATAGATGCAGACGCATAGTGGCCTAGCACCTCGATCACGACGATCTCCGGCGTGACTCGAACTGTGGTCAGGGCCGAATTGCGCGGGTCGAAGGAATAACCCTGCCGGTAGGTGCGCTGCAGATCCATGCCGAGCGCGAGCAGGTCTGCCATGAACAAGGCGTTGGCCTCGATCAGCACCGATTTGCGCTCGGGCTCGGGCAGGCTTAGCACCGGGGCGCTGGCGAGCAGGCTCGGCGAATAGGTAGCCTCGACCGCGTAGCTCTCTGGCGTCTTCGGCTTGGCGAAGCTGCCGATGTTCTTCCAGATCAGCTGCATCTGGTTGTGGACGCGGCGGAACTCGACGATGCCGGAGTCCTGCATGAAGCCGCCGAAGAAGCGGTTTTCGCCGATACCGGTCTTGAGCTTCGGCGACAGGAAAAACGGGGTGTTCAGGTCGGTCGGCTTGAGCTCGAGCCAGACCCGGTCGTCCTTCTGCCAGACGGTCAGAACGCCGTCGCTTCGTTTGGCGTCCTTGATGACCTCGGCGAAAGGCCGCAGTGCTCCCGGAGCCACGGCAGCGGGTGGCGCTCCGGGAGGACGCAAACCCGAGGCTGCGCCGCCGGGGCCGACCGCAGCAACCGGTGCCGACGCACCACCGACCGGGCCGGGAACACCGGCCGCGCCGGTGACGACGGTCTGAAAAGTGGTGCAGCCGCCGAGCGCGATGCCGGCAGCGGCGGCGAGGCCGAGCGTGCGGGCACGGAAGAAATGAAGCAAGGACATGCAGGAACCCCGGCGGATCGACTTAATTCCGAATTCGATGGTACGGCGTGGAAATGGTTCGCGGAACTGGCAGAAGTCTCATCCGCAGCCCCTCAGCGCAATCGCGACCGCCTCAATGCATCGGCCGAAAGCGCAGGCGTTTCGGCTTGGCGCCCTCCTCGCCGAGGCGCTTCCTCTTGTCGGCCTCGTACTCCTGGTAGTTGCCGTCGAAGAACGTCCACTTCGAGTCGCCCTCGGCGGCGAGGATGTGGGTCGCGATGCGGTCGAGGAACCAGCGGTCGTGGCTGATCACCATGATCGAGCCGGCGAACTCGAGGAGGGCATCCTCGAGCGCGCGCAGGGTCTCGACGTCGAGGTCGTTCGACGGCTCGTCGAGCATGAGCACGTTGGCGCCGGCGATCAGCGTCTTGGCCAGGTGCAGCCTCCCGCGCTCGCCGCCAGAGAGGTTGCCGACCAGCTTCTGCTGGTCGTTGCCCTTGAAGTTGAACTTGCCGAGGTAGGCCCGGCTTGGCATCACGAACTTGCCGACGACGAGGTTGTCGAGCCCGCCCGAGACGTCCTGCCAGACCGTCTTCTCGTTCTCGAGCTCCTCGCGGCTCTGCTCGACGAACGCCATCTTCGCCGTCGGGCCGATCTTGACGGTGCCGCCGTCGGGCTTTTCCTTGCCCGCGATCATGCGAAACAGGGTCGACTTGCCGGCGCCGTTCGGGCCGATGATGCCGACGATCGCGCCGGCCGGCACCTTGAAGCTGAGGTCGTCGATCAGGAGCCGGTCGCCGAAGCTCTTGCTGACGTTGACGAACTCGATCACCTCGTGGCCGAGCCGCTCGGCGACCGGGATGAAGATCTCGTTGGTCTCGTTCCGCTTCTGGTATTCGACGTCGGAGAGCTCCTCGAAGCGAGCCAGGCGCGCCTTGCTCTTCGCCTGGCGGCCCTTCGGGTTCTGGCGCACCCACTCGAGCTCCTTCTTCATCGCCTTGGTGCGCGCGTCCTCGGTCTTCTGCTCCTGCTCGAGGCGGGCTTCCTTCTGCTCGAGCCAGGTCGAGTAGTTGCCCTTGTACGGAATGCCGGCGCCACGGTCGAGCTCGAGGATCCACTCGGCGGCGTTATCGAGGAAGTAGCGGTCGTGGGTGATGGCGACGACGGTGCCGGGAAAGCGCAGCAGGAACTGCTCGAGCCAGTCGACCGACTCGGCGTCGAGGTGGTTGGTCGGCTCGTCGAGGAGCAGCATGTCGGGCTTCGACAGCAGCATGCGACAGAGCGCGACGCGGCGCTTCTCGCCGCCCGAGAGCTTGCCCACGACGGCGTCCCAGGGCGCCAGGCGCAGTGCATCGGCGGCGATCTCGAGCTGCTGGTCGGTGTTCTCGCTGCCCGACGCGGCGATGACCGCTTCGAGCTCGGCTTGCTCGGCGGCGAGCTTGTCGAAGTCCGCGTCGGGCTCGCCGTACTCGGCGTAGACCTCGTCGAGGCGCTTCTTCGCGGCGAGAGCGCCGCCGATGCCCTCCTCGACCGCCTCGCGGACGGTCTGGTCCGGGTTCATGACCGGCTCCTGGGGAAGGTAGCCGATCTTCAGACCGGGCATCGGCGTCGCCTCGCCCTCGATGTCGTGGTCGATGCCGGCCATGATCTTGAGCAAGGTCGACTTGCCCGAGCCGTTCAGGCCGAGCACGCCGATCTTGGCGCCGGGGAAGAACGAGAGCGAGATGTTCTTGAGGATCTGGCGCTTGGGCGGAACGATCTTGCCCACGCGGTTCATCGTGAAGA
>JBDSLQ010000175.1:0-4227 GCA_039916285.1 Caldimonas sp. | reverse complement strand
CGCAGCGACATCGTCGCCACCCAAAGGAACGGCCCGGCGGCCAGCGCCGTGTATACCGAGAGCACGAACAGCACGAGCGGCTGCTTGAGCTTGCCCACCGACACGCGGTCCACCTAGTACTCCAGCTTCTCGCGCTGGCGGAACAGGACGGTCAGCGCCAGCACCGAGCCAAGGACGATCACGAACCACACCGACGCCACCGTCGACGGATAGCCGAGATCGAAGGTGTTCCACTCGAACGCGCGCTTGTAGACGTAGATCGAGACGGTCTCGGTCGACCACAGCGGCCCGCCCTTGGTCGTGATCCAGACGAGGTCGAAGATCTTCATCTTGCCGACGAACGAGAGGACGATCAGGTTCAGCACCGTCGCCCTGATCATCGGCAGGATGACGAAGAAGAGCTTGCCGCTCCAGCCGCAGTTGTCGAGCTCGGCCGCCTCGATCACCTCCGACGGCAGCGAGTGCAGCGCGGCGAGCAGCACGACCATGTTGAAGCCGGTCCACATCCACGTGGTGATGAAGATCAGCGCCGGCAGCGCGGTCTCCTGCTTGCCGAGCCAGGCGCGCGTCCAGCTGTCGAGGCCGAGCGCTCGCAGGGCAACGTTGACCGCGCCCCAGTCGTAGTTGTAGATCCAGGCCCAGATGATGCCGACGACCACGTACGACATCAGCACCGGCGTGAACCAGGCGATGCGGAAGAATCGCCGGCCGGGGATCTTGGCGTAGAGGGCGAGCGCGAGAACGAGCGCGATCGACACCTCGAACAGCGGCGAAGTACAGGCCCAGACCAGCGTGTTGCGGACGGCGCGCCAGAAGATCTCGTCGCGCGCGAGCTCGACGAAGTTGGTGGTGCCGACGAACTCCTGGCCTGCGGGCAGGACCTTGTGAAACGAATTCCACAAGGTCCGCACCACCGGGTACGCCGTGAAGGCGACGTAGAGCGTCGCCGCCGGCAGCAGGAACAGCGTCACCGCGCGCCACGGCGTCCGCAGCGCCCGCGCCGGTTGCGTGCCGCTCAGCATCGGGCGCGCCATTGCAGCGTCGCGCGCCCCGGGCCAGGCATGGTGGCTACTTCGCCGCGTTCATCTGCTTGACCGCGTCGTCGACGCTGATCGACCCGGCCGGCAGCGCCGCATTGATCACCTGCGTGAACACTTCCTTCGGCTTTCCCTGCATCACCTGCACCGGCGTGCCGAAGTAGTAGACCTTGCCTTCGTTCGCCTTCGCCAGCTGGCTGAAGTACGCCGCGTAGGGGCCGCTGACCTTAGAGGCGTCGGTCTTGATGCCGGTCTGCACCATCACGTTCTCGAGCCACTTGTTGCCCATCTCCGGGTTGGCGAGCGAGTTGAGGAAGGCGATGCCCAGGTCCTTGCGCGGCGAGGCGGCGTTGACGACATAGCTGCCGCCCACGGCCAGCGACTTGCAATTGTTGCAGGCGCCGTTCGTCATCGCCGGCGACTGCATGATGCCGAGGGGGAAGTTGGCCGGCTGGCCACCCTTGTCGGGCGGGTTGAAGGCGCGCGACGTGTACCAGCTCGCCACCTGGTACATCAGCGCGCCGGGGTTGGTGTGGAAGTAGATGTGCGCCTCGCCGAGCTTCAGGCTCGTGAAGCTGGTCGGGAAGGCGCCGGCGTCGACGAGCTGCCTGACGAAGGTGAGCGTCTCCACCACGCGCGGATCGCTCCACGACAGCTTGCCCTTCAGGAGCGCGTCGTAGTCCTTCATGCCCAGCTTCTTGAGCAGCGCCTCGTGCGTGATGTAGGCGCCCGGATAGGGACGGTCGCCGACGCCCTGCGACATCGGCGTGATGCCCTTGGCGCGCGCCTTCTTGACGAGATCGAGGAACGCCTGCTGGTCGAACTGGCCGTTCGCCGGCACGGTGACCCCGAGGTCGCTCATCAGCTTGGTGTTGTAGTAGAGCTCGACCGTCGAGGCCTCGAGCGGGAAGCCGTAGGTGCCCTTGCCGAAGGTCCAGACGGTCTTCGCCCAGGGCTCGACGTTGTTCCAGTTGATGCCGGTCGAGAGGTCGGCGAGCAGGTTGTTGTCGATGTAGTCGGTCTGGTCGGGCTCGGCGTAGAAGACGTCGGGCGCCTGGCCGGCGCGCAGCGCGGTCTTGAGCGCCGCGTAAAGCGCCGACTTCTCGTACCAGGTGATCTTCAGCTTGACACCGGGACGCGCGACTTCGAAGCGGCGCGCCGCCTCCTCGACGTAGGCGCGCTTGGCCACCTCCGCGGCCCAGTGGCTCCACATCGTCAGCTCCTGGGCGAAGGCGGCAGTGGGCAGCGCGACCAGCGCCGTGAACAACGACGCGGCTAGCGCGCGCCAGGGACGGAATGCACGGATCATGGCGATGTCTCCTTCGTTGTCGTCTTTGCAAACACGGGGCGGCGTGCGGCGGCCATCATGGCATGACGCTGCCGCCGTTCACCTCGATGATCTGGCCGGTCACGTAGCTCGCGAGCGCCTCGCTGGCGAGGAAGAGGATCGCGCCGGCGCACTCGTCGGCCCTTCCGAGCCGGCCCATAGGAATCGTTGCGCGCAGCTGCTCGAGCAGCGCCGCCGACGTGTGGCCGTCGTGGATCGGCGTGTCGATCACGCCGGGCGCGACGGCGTTGACGCGGATGCCGTCGCCGACCAGCTCCTTGGCCAGCGCGCGCGTGTAGGTCGAGATGAAGCCCTTGCTCGATGCGTACAGCCCCGACCCGGCGCTGCCACCCGTGCGCGCCGCCTGCGACGTGATGTTGATGATCGAGCCACCGCGCTGCGCCCGCATCATCGGAATGACGCTGCGGCCGAGCGCGATCATCGAGCGCGCGTTCTGGTGAAAGACCTCGTCGATGAGTGCGTCGCTCGCCTCCGCGAGCGGCACACGGCGAACGAAGCCGCCGGCGTTGTTGACCAGCACGTCGATGCGTCCGAAGCGGCCATGCACGTGCGCGGCGAGGCGATCGAGCTGAGCGCTGTCGGCGACGTCTGCGGCGAAGGTCGCCGCCTTGCCGCCCGCGGCCTCGATCTGCGCCGCGAGCGCCTCGGCCTCTGCACGACGCTGGCGGTAGTGGACCGCGACGCGCGCGCCATGGCGGCCGAAGGCGAGCGCGGCCGCGGCGCCGATCCCCGAGCTGGCGCCCGTGATGAGGACGACCTTGTCGCGGAGATCCTGCATCGCGCCGCTCAATGCGTGTACGGCCGCGCGAGCTCGCACGCCGGATTGAGGCGGACGCCGAAGCCGGGCTTGTCGAGCGCGGCGACGGCGAGGCGACCGTTCACCGGCACCGGCTCATCGAGCAGGAGCGGCGAGAACATCGGCACGACGACGTCGGCGGCCGGCGCCATCATCAGGAACTCGGCGAACGGGCTGTTGTGCCGCGTCGCGACGAAGTGGTAGCTGTACACCGACGAGCCGTGCGGAATCACCATCGTGCCGTGCGCGTCGGCGAGCGCCGAGATCTTGATCAGCTCGGTGAGCCCGCCGCACCAGCCGACGTCGGGCTGCAGGATGTCGGCGCAGCCCATCTCGAGCAGCAGGCGAAAGCCCCAGCGCGTCGCCTCGTGCTCGCCGGTCGTGAGCAGCATTCCGGGCGGCAGCGCACGCCGCAAGGCCGCGTAGCCCCAGTAGTCGTCAGGCGGCAGGCATTCCTCGAGCCACTTCAGCCCGTGCTCGGCGGCGGCTTCGGCGAGCCGGCTCGCGTAGTCCAGGTCGAGGCTCATCCAGCAGTCGAGCATCAGCCAGAAGTCTCCTCCGACCTTCTCGCGCATCGCGGCCAGATGAGCCATGTTGCGCGCCAGACCTTCGTCTCTCTCGGCCGGGCCATGCACCAGCGGCATCTTGCCGCCGATGAATCCCATCTGCTTCGCGAGATCGGGCCGCACCCCGGTCGCGTAGAAGACCAGCTCGTCGCGCACTGCCCCGCCGAGCAGCTGGTGCACGGGCTCGCCGCGCACCTTGGCGAGGAGGTCCCAGAGCGCGAGGTCGACGCCGGAGATCGCGTTCAGGACCAGGCCCTTCCTCCCATAGAAGAGCGTCGCGTTGAACATCTGGTCCCAGATCTTCTCGATCTCGGTGACCCGCTTGCCCTCGACGAAGCGCGCCAGGTGCCGCTCGACGATGAGCGCTGCCATGTCGCCGCCGGTGGTGACCGCGAAGCCGACCGTGCCACAGGTCGCCTCGATCTCCACCACCAGCGTGCCCAGAACGTTGATGCCGAAGGAGCTGCGGCGGGCGCGGTA
>JBDSLQ010000174.1:0-3588 GCA_039916285.1 Caldimonas sp. | reverse complement strand
GCATCAGCACCCACGCGCCCGGCGTGATGCGGCCGTGTGCGGCCTCGAAGCGTTCGATGTCGTCCACCGTCAGCAGGTAGTCGGCGTCGGCCTTCGTCTGCTCGCTGCAATCGATGACGCAAGCCGGCGCCACGAAGTGCTGTGTCGGAATCGTGTCGACCGAGTTGTTCGGCAGGTCCTTGCCGGAGATCCAGTGGATCGGCGCGTCGAAGTGCGTGCCGGTGTGCTCGCCGCAGGAGAAGTTGTTCCAGTACCAGCCGGGGCCGCGCGCATCGTAGGCCGAGACTTCCTCGATCCGGAACGGCCAGCACTGGCCGAGCTCGGGCGGCAGCGCGATCTGCGGAAAACCGGGGCTGAGCGTCTGCGTCAGGTCGATGACGCGGATGCGGCGGCTGGCGAGGGCGGCGGCGAGCTGGCCGAGGAGCGACGGCGGGGCGCTCGCGACGGACTTCGCCTTCTTCGCCGCGAGCGCGTTCGTGGCTGATGTCATGGGCCAAATGGTCGCATGACTCCGGCGTTCACGGCGATGGGTGCCGCGTCGCGGCGCCCGTCCCGCCGCCCGAGAGCTCGCGCCGGATCGGGTGCCGGATCGGGCGCCTCCTCAGGCGCCCTCGCCGAACTGCTTCGCCGCGAAGCCCCACACCATGCGCGACGCATCCGGCCCCTTGCCGTCGCTGAATCGCTCGTCCTGCGCGCCCCCGCTCCAGGCGTGCCCGAGGCGCCCGACCTGTACCAGCGTCGCTCGGGTGACGCCCTTCGTCTTGAAGTCGGTCACCGTCATCGGATAGCGCTTGCCGCGCTGAACGGCCCGCTCGGCGCCGGCCCGGGCTCCGGACGCATCGGCCCAGACCTGAGCTGCGGCCCGGCCGTTGCCGACCGACACCACCGCATCCATCTCGCCCTGGATCACCATCAGCGGCGGCCAGGAGGCCGCATTCGCCGGCGCCGGCAGCGGCCGGGGACTGCGCCGGCCCTGCATGGCACCGACTGCGGACATCGTCGAGTGCGCAGCGCCGGGCGCGACGCCGGAGTGCATGGTCACCGCCTTGAAGCGCTCGGGATGGCGCGCCGCCAGCAGCGCCGCCATGCTGGCCCCGGCCGAGAGCCCGGCGACTGCGACCCGATCGCGATCGGCGGAGTGGAGCAGGCAGACTTGGCCGATCGCCGCCATGATTAACGCCGCCTCGGCACCGGCGCGCCCTGAGCGGGTGTCGAACCAGTTCCAGCAGCCCTTCGGGTTCGAGAAGCGATCCTGCTCCGGATAGAGAACGACAAACCGCTCACGCGCAGCGACGACGTTCATCTGCGTGCTCGCCGCGAATGTCGTCGCGTCCTGCCCGCAGCCGTGCAGCATCACCATCAATGGCAGCCGCTCGCCGAACCTCACGCCGGCGGGCCGGAAGAGGCGATAGCGCTGGAAGCCGGTGGATCCGAAGACCAGGCCGGGCAGCCAGACGCCTGCACCCGCGGGAGTTCGGTGCGCTGCCCGCAACAGTTCGGGCGCTCGCCCCATCGAGAGTGAGCTCGCGCTCACGCTCAAACGAGTGAGCGCGGCGAGGTGACGGTTGACGAGTGCCGGCCAGGACGACGCGGCTCGTCGCTTCGCCATTCGCCTAGCGTCTCTTCTTCCGCTTTGCCGCAGAGGCGCCGGTCATGGCATCGGCCCAGAGGGCGAACACGTCCTGGGCGGCGTGGTTGACCGCCGTGGTGGATTGGCGCCGGGCTTCGGCGGCGATGCGGCCCCGCGCCGAGTTGGCGACGGAATGAGCGCCGCTCAGCCACATGCTCATGAACGGGTTCTTCTTCAGCCACGGATTGGTCATTGCGTTCCTTTGGCGTGATGATCGCGCGCCAAGCTTGCACCGGCCATCGGACCGCGCGGCCGTCTCGCGTAGGTCTGCACGCCGTCCCGCCATGAAGACCTGGGCGATGGCACGAAGGGCGGCCTCGGCTGCATCCGATGACGCACCGGCCGCGTATCGAACGCGCCCGGTCGTCGGGTGCACCAGGATCTGACATGACCCGAATGACCTCCGGCCTCGGCGCCAGCGCTTGCACCCTCCTCCTCGGTGCCTGCGCCGGCATGCCGGGAATGAAGATGGCGGCGGTCGACAACGCCAGCCTGCCCGCTGCGGTGCGCGTTCCCGCCGGCGAGACGCAGAAGATGTGGACCGTCGGCAGCGGCGAGATCACCTACGAGTGCCGCGAGAAGAAGGACATGGCGGGCCAGTACGAATGGGCGTTCGTCGGCCCGGTCGCCGCGCTGAAGGACGGCGGCGGCAAGGTCGTCGGCAAGTATTACGGCGGCCCGACCTGGGAGTCGATGGACGGCTCGAAGGTGACCGCCAAGCAGGTCGCCGTGGCGCCGCAGCCGGCCCCCAACCTGCCGCTGCAGCTCGTCAAGGCCGACCCGGCGACGGGCACCGGCGCGATGCAGGGCGTGACCTACATCCAGCGCCTGAACACGAAGGGCGGCGTCGCCCCGGCAACGGCGTGCGCGGCCGGCAACGCCGGCGCCAAGCAGCAGGTCGCCTACCAGGCCGACTACGTGTTCTACGGACGTTGAGCGGCACACGCGGCCATCCGGTCGCGGCGCCGCGGGGTGAGGCTAGGGGGCGGCGATGGCTTCGGCGAGCCGCACGAGGCTCAGGTCGCTTCCCGCCGGGCCGAGCAACGAGATGCCGAGCGGCGCGCCGAGGCGCGTGCCGAGCGGCAACGAAAGCTGCGGGAAGCCCGCCAGGCCGGCGCTGCAGAGCAGCCGCGTCGCCTGATTGCGGTACTCCTCCAGGCCCGCCTCGTCGGCGCGGGCGAGCGGCGCGATGTCGGGCATTGTCGGCATGAGCAGCACGCCGTCGCTGCCGAGCAGCGCGGCGAGGTGGGCGCGAAAGCGCGCGCGGAACGCCGTCGCCGTGGCGACCTGCACGTCGCTGACATCGCGTGCCCACGCAAAGCGATCCTTCACCCCGGGCCCGAGCGGCGGCGCGAAGCGGTCGATCAGCGCGCCGTCGCTTCGCCACGCCTCGCGGCCCTGCAGGTAGCGAAAGCTCCAGTACATCGCGTCGAAGTCGTCGAGGACGACCTCGACCGGCGCCGCTGCGCCGAGCACGGCCTCGACGCGCGCGCGCGGAGCACGCTGCGCTTCCAGCACCTCTGGTGAGAGCAGGGCCCACACATCGGTCGGCGCGAGCAGTCGGACGCCGCCACCGATCGACAGCGGCGCAGGATCGGCACCGAGCAGCACTCCGGCGACGCGGGCGAACGTCGCCACGTCGCGCGCAAACCAGCCGCAGGTGTCGAAGCTCGGCGCCAGGTCCATCACGCCCTGGAGGCTGATGCGCCCGTGCGTCGGCCGCAGGCCGACGAGCGCGCAGTGGTTGGCGGGCGCGCGCACCGAGCCGCCGGTGTCGCTGCCGAGGGCGAAGTCGCACAGGCCGTTCGACACCGCCGACGCCGACCCCGATGACGAGCCGCCGCTGATCCGATCCGGCGCCGCGCCGTTGACGGGCGAGCCGAAGTGCGCGTTCTGCCCGTTCATCGAGAACGCCAGCTCGTCGGTAATCGTCTTGCCGACGAAGCGGGCGCCGGCGT
>JBDSLQ010000173.1:0-4150 GCA_039916285.1 Caldimonas sp. | reverse complement strand
GTCGTCAACGTGCAGGGCGACGAGCCGCTGATCGAGCCCGCGCTCATCGATGCATGCGCGGGTCTGCTGGCGACACGAAGCGAGTGCGTGATGAGCACGGTCGCGCACGCGATCGACCGGCGAGCCGATTTCGAGAACGTGAACATCGTCAAGGTCGTGCTCGACTGCCGCGGCAACGCCCTCTACTTTTCGCGCGCACAGATTCCCTGGCCGCGCGACGACGTCACGACGGCGCCCGCCACGATGACGATCGCGCCGCTCCGCCACGTCGGCCTGTACGCCTACCGCGCCGCGTTCCTGAGGCGCTTTCCATGCCTCTCGCGCAGCCCGCTCGAGGACATCGAGCGACTCGAGCAGCTGCGCGTTCTCTGGCACGGCGAGCGCATCGCCGTGCACGTGAGCGAGCTGGCACCCGGCGTCGGCGTCGACACTGCCGAGGATCTCGCCCAGGCACGCAGGATCGTCGCCGCGGCTGCTGCTGCGGGTTTTGCCTGAGCGGGGCCGCCATGGGCACGCAGTCGACGCGGCCTATTATTCCGGCGTGAGACCACGCCACCACCGAGGCCCTGATCGATGAGACTGATCCTGTTGGGGGCCCCGGGTGCCGGCAAGGGGACGCAGGCGGCGTACATCTGCAAGCGCTTCGGCATCCCGCAGATCTCCACCGGCGACATGCTGCGCACTGCGGTCAAGGCCGGCACGCCGCTCGGTCTTGCCGCCAAGAAGGTGATGGACTCGGGCGCCCTGGTCGGCGACGACATCATCATCGGCCTGGTCAAGGAAAGGATCGTCCAGCCCGACTGCGCCGCGGGCTTTCTCTTCGACGGCTTCCCGCGCACGATCGTCCAGGCCGACGCGATGAAGGCAGCCGGCGTCAATCTCGACTATGTGCTCGAGATCGACGTTCCCGACTCGGCGATCGTCGAGCGGATGAGCGGGCGCCGCGTCCACGTCGCCTCCGGGCGCACGTACCACGACCGGTTCAACCCGCCGAAGGCCGCCGGTGTCGACGACGACACCGGCGAGCCGCTCGTCCAGCGCGTCGACGACCAGGAGGAAACGGTCAAGAAGCGCCTCGCCGTCTACGCGGCGCAGACTCGGCCGCTGGTCGAGTATTACGAACGCTGGGCCGCGTCGGGCGATTCCGTTGCGCCCAGATACCGCAAGATCAGCGGCACCGGCGGCGTCGACGAGATCACCGCGCGCGCGCTCGCGGCGCTCGCCTAGGCCTCAAAGGAGCAGCAAGTGGAGATCAAGGGCAAGGTATTCATCGTCACCGGCGGCGCCTCGGGACTCGGCGAAGGCACGGCGCGCATGCTGGCCGACGCCGGCGCGATCGTCGTCATCGCCGATCTGCAGGACGAGCGCGGCGCTGCCGTCGCAGCCGAGATCGGCGGGCGGTTCGTTCGCTGCGACGTCAGCCAGGAAGCCGACGCCCAGCGCGTCGTGGCCGAGGCGGCTGGCGCCGGCAAGCTCGTCGGCCTCGTCAATTGCGCGGGCATCGGGCCGGCGTCGCGGACTGTCGGCAAGCAGGGTGCGCATGCGCTGTCGCTCTTCACGCGCGTGATCACCGTCAACCTGATTGGCAGCTTCAACATGATCCGGCTCGCGGCCGAGGCGATGGGCAAGAACGAGCCCGAGCCGACCGGCGAGCGTGGCGTCCTGATCTCGACGGCGAGCGTCGCTGCCTACGACGGCCAGATCGGCCAGGCGGCCTATTCGGCGTCGAAGGGCGGCATCGTCGGCATGACCCTGCCGATCGCGCGCGACCTCGCCAAGACAGGCATCCGCAACATGACGATCGCGCCGGGCATCTTCGGCACGCCCATGCTCTTCACCATGCCCGACGAAGTGCAGCAGGCGCTGGCTGCGAGCGTCCCCTTCCCGAGCCGCCTCGGCACACCCGCCGATTTCGCCAAGCTCGTCCACCAGATCATCACCAACGAAATGCTGAACGGGGAAGTGATTCGCCTCGACGGGGCTATTCGGCTCGCCCCGAAGTAGCGCGTCATTGAAAACGGCCCCAACGGGGCCGGCCCCTCCCTCTCGGAGGGAGGGGAGCGAAGCGGGGAGGGAGCAGCCCTGTCAGCGCCGGGCGCGCGCAGCGGGGCGAAAACGGCGCTAGCCGTTGCGCCTCGCGTAGAGCGCCCAGAGTCGCGCCAAGTCGGCGGTGCCATCGGCGCCTTGCACGGTCTTGAAGGTCGCTTGCGCCTTGGCTTTTTCGCCGGCGACGAGCTGGGCGATGCCGAGGTGCAGCTTGGCGTCCTCGGGGCGCTTGATTCCGCCCTTGGCAATTCCTTGCTGCATCAGCTGCACGCCCTTGGCGGCCTGGCCGCCGTAGACCAGCTTCATGCCGAGCGAGAGCAGCGCGTCGCCGCTCTTCGCGGCCGCCGCCCGCCGCTCGTCTTCGGCGCGCGACGCAGTGTCCTCGGCCAGCTTCTTGTCGACAAGCGCCTGCAGCCGCTTGGCGCGCTCCGCCTGGGCGCCGGTGCTGAGGGCGCCGCTGGCCATGCCCTTCTCGACGACCTGCTTGCCCTCGCTCGCCAGATCGGCCTGGAGCGCGAGCTGGGCCATTTCCATGTAGTCGGCCGGCGCGGACATGCTGCCGGTGGCCAGCGAGAGACGGTAGGCATCGAGCGAAAGCCGGTCGGAGAAGTTCTGCTTGCGCTGCATCCGGCTCAGCAGGTCGACCCAGTACTCCTTCTTCGGGTGATAGGTGACGAGCTTTTCCATCGCGAAGACGTAGGCGTTGTTGTCGCCCTGCTTCGATGCCGCGTTGAGGAGCAGCTTGAGCCGGTCCTCGGGGGGCGTGCTGCCGGCGCGCTCGGCGCCTTGGACCTCGACCATCAGCTCCTTGGCCGCGCCGGCGAAGTCGCCGCTCAGGTACTGGCTCTGGATCAGCATCGTGCGAATGGCGCCGCTCGTGCCGCCTTCGCGCAGATAGCGCTGGCTCCATTGCATCGCCTTGGCGTACTGCTGGGCGCGGTAGTAGTTGCCGGCGATCGATTCGACCATGCGCAGCTTTTCGGGGCCGGTGATGCGGCCCGAGCCGCTCAAGGCCTCGTAGGAGCGCGCAGCGGTCTCGGCGTCGCCCGCCCCCGAGGCGGCGGCCAGGCGCATTCGCTCGATCAGGTAGGTTTCGTTGGCGTTGCGCGCGCCGGCGCTCTCGGCCTCGCGAACCTTGACGAGGGCCTCGCGATACTTGCCCCCCTTGACGAGGTCCTGTGCCGCCTGCAGCGGCCGGCCGACCTCGGGCCGCAGGCTCTCCTGGGCCAGCGCGCCGCCGTTGAGCCCGCCGGCGGCGGCAATCAGTACAGCCGCCGCAGCGCGGCGCAGCCGCCTACTTGACGAACTGTTCATTGCCGATCATCCCCAGCTTGGTGACACCCAGGCGCTGCGCCGACGCAAGCACCGTCGCCACGGACTTGTATTCGACGAGCTTGTTCGGGCGGATGTGCACCTCCGGCTGATCAGGCTCGGCCGCGGCACGCGACAAGCGCGCTTCGAGCACGCTGCGGTCGGGGACGGCCTCGCCGTTCCAGAGCACGGTGCCGTCGAAGTCGATGTCGATCGTGACGACGACCGGCTCCTTCAGCGGCGGCGGCGGCGTGCCGACCGGCATGTTGAGGTTGACCGTGTGCAGCTGTACCGGAATGGTGATGATCAACATGATGATGAGCACCAGCATCACGTCGATCAGCGGCGTGGTGTTGATGTCCATCATCACTTCGGGCTCGCCGCCGCTGGTGTTGCCTACGTTCATCGACATGGTTCGGTCCTCAGCCCTTCGGCGGTGGTTCGGTCACGAAGCTGACCTTCTGGATCGACGCTCGCTGGCACTGGAACACCACCCGCCCGATCGACTCGTAGCGGGCCTGTCCGTCGCCGCGGATGTGGACCTCGGGCTGCGGCTTCATTGTCGCGACCTTGCTCAGGCGCTGGAACAGCGCGTCGCTGTCTGGCACCAATTGCTGGTTCCAGAAGATATCGCCATCCTTGTTGACCGAGATGTCGATGTTCTCGGGCTTGGTCTGGCGCGCGATGTTGGTCTCTTTGGGCAGCTGAACGGCGATCGTCTGCGTGACCACCGGGATCGTGATCAGGAAGATGATGAGCAGCACCAGCATCACGTCGACGAGCGGCGTGGTGT
>JBDSLQ010000172.1:0-12149 GCA_039916285.1 Caldimonas sp. | reverse complement strand
TCGGCGAGCACCTTGCCGCCCTGCAGGGCGACGATCCGGGTCGCGTAGTCGGCGACCAGGTCCATGTCGTGCTCGACCAGGATGATCGCCTTCACGCCGGCGCGGCCCGCGGCTTCGATCAGCGTCTTCATGATGCCGTGCTTGTCTCCGCTCGAGACGCCGCTGGTGGGCTCGTCGAGGAGGATCACTTCCGGCACGAGCGCGAACGCGCTGGCGATGTCAAGGAGCTTCTTCTCGCCTTGCGAGAGCAGGCGCGCTTCGGAATCCAGCTTGCCGTCGAGGCCGAAGATCGTGGCGACCTCGCGGACCTTCCGCCAGAGCGCATCGTCGCTGCGCAGCGAGGCGAAGAGGTGGAGGCTGCGCTCGGTCTGCGAGACCACCGCGACGGCGATCGTCTCGCCGACCGTCAGCGCCGGGAAGATGTGGACGAGCTGGAAGGCGCGCGCCATGCCGCGCCTGGCGAGCCTGACGGGGCCGATCCCGGCGATGTCGTCGCCCTTGAAGCGAACCAGGCCGGCGCTCGGCTTCAGCAGGCCGGTGAGAACGTTGACGAGCGTCGTCTTGCCGGCGCCGTTCGGGCCGACGATGGCGACCGTCTCGCCGGCGGCGACCGAGAGCGTGACATCGGCCAAAGCGACGAAGTCGCCGTAGGCCTTGGTCACGCCGACCGTTTCGACCAGCGCGCTCATCGCTGCTTCACCTTCTTCCACAGATCGCCCGCCAGGCCCATGAGCCCGCGCGGGAAGGCGATGACGATCAGCGCCAGCGTCGCGCCGAGGAAGAAGCGCCAGTACTGGGTCGCGCCCATCAGCTCGGACTTCAGGAAGATGAAGGTGAAGGCGCCGACCAGCGGCCCGAAGAAGCTGGCGAAGCCGCCGAGCACGGTCATGAAGACGAGCTCGCCGGAATGGGTCCAGTAGGCGAGTTCTGGGTCGGCCTGCCCGGTGTTGACGGCGAGGATCGTGCCGCCGATCGCGCCGTAGAAGGCCGAGATCAGGAACGCGATCAGCCGGAACAGGCGGACGCGAACGCCGAGGTACTCGGCCTTGCGCGCGTTCTCGCGGATCGCGGCGAGGTGCATGCCGAACGGGGAGTGCACGATCCGCCACATCGCGAAGCCGAGGACGATGGCGAGGATCAGGCAGGCGTAATAGAAGGGACCGATGAGGAAGGCGGTCTTGTCGAGCTCCTTCCAGTCGTTGCCGAGGAGCGTCGGCCGCAACACGCGGATGCCGGTGTCGCCGCCGGTCAGGTCGTAGAACTTGAACAGGAACGAGTGGAACAGCATTCCGAAGGCGAGCGTGAGGATGCCGAAGAAGATGCGCACGTAGCGCACCGCGAGCAGCGCGACCGGGATCGCGGCGAGGACCGCGACGGCGCCGGCGACGAGCACGATCAGCTCGAAGCTGCGCACGCCGAGCTTGCTCGTCAGCACCGCAGCGGCGTAGGCGCCGATGGCGACGAAGAGCGCATGGCCGAACGAGAGCAGACCGGTGGTGCCGAACAGCAGGTTGAAGCCGAGCAGGGCGATCGCGTAGGCGAACGCGGGCAGCACCAGCGTCACGTAGTACGGCTGCGCGACATGCGGAAAGATCGCCAGCACGGCGATCGCCGTGCCGACGAAGGCGGCCAGCGCCGCGTGGCGAGGCGACCGAATCACTCGACCGGCTTCCCGAACAGACCCGCGGGCTGCGCGACCAGGACGACGATCACGATCACGTAGATCGCCAGCACCTCGAGCTCGGCGTAGAACGAGATCGCCAGCGCGCGCGTCAGGCCGACGACGAGCGCGCCGGCGACCGCGCCGCGCATGCTGCCGAGGCCGCCGATGACGACGACGGCGAAAGCCTCGACGACCAACTCGACCGGCATGTCGAGCGATGCCGCCGAGGTCGGCACGACCAACGCGCCGCCGACGGTGCCGAGCACGGTGCCGAGGGTGAACACGCTGGCGTAGATCCAGCGGACGTCGGCGCCGAGCGCCTCGGCCATCTCGCGGTTCTCGGCAGTCGCGCGCAGGATGCGGCCGTAGCGCGTTCGCTGCAGGAAGAGGCCCAGGGCGACGGCGATGGCCAGGCTCGCCGCCATCACCAGCACGTTGTAGGTCGGAAACGAGACCTCGCCGAGCGAGACCTTGCCGTAGCTCATCGACAGGTTGCCGAGCTGTTGCGGGTTGGCGCCCCAGAAGAAGCGCAGCACGTCCTGGAACATGAGCACGAGCGCGAACGTGAGGAGGAGCTGGAATGCCTCGTCGCGCTTGTAGACCGTGCGCAGCAGCCGCTCGATGACGGGGCCGATCACGCCGAGCAGGATTCCGGAGGCGACCAGCACCGGCAGGAAGGTCCACGCCGCCGCGCCGTGCGCGCTCGTCCAGTTGACGGCAGTGATGCCGAAGTACGCGCCGAGCGCATAGAACGAGCCGCAGGCGAGATTGACGATCCGCTGCACGCCGAAGACGAGCTGCAGCCCGGCGGCGACGAGAAAGAGAACGGAGGCGTGAAACACGCCTCCGATCAGGACGTCGAAGAACGAAGTCAAAGGCGACCGCGGATCAGAGCTTGATGTTCGCGGTCTCTATCCATTTCCAGAAGTCGACGCCGGTCGGCTTCTGCAACTGGTCGGAGTACATCTTCGTCACGTCGGCCAGGGTCGGGAAGTCGTACCGGTTCTTGTGCGTCGTCATGCCCTGATAGAAGGTCTGCTCGGGGATGTGGTCCTTGCGCATTTCCGCCGGCCCGCCGAGCGACTCGACCTTCAGCCCTTCCATGGCGTTGATGACGTCCTCGGTCGACGGCCACGCGTTCTTCGCCTTTTGCGCCTTCTCGACGCCGGCCCGGTAGATCTGCATCGCGAAGTAGGCGCGATCGGCTTCCCAATGCGGGAAGTCCTTGTACTTCGCCTCGTAGTCCTGCACGAAGAAGCGCTGCAGCGGCGTCGCGTTGTCGAGGTTGAAGTAGAGCGTGTTGTGGCCGAAGATCATCCCCTCCGGCGTGAACTCCTTCTTCAGAAGCGTGTGCTGGAAGCCGGCGCCCGGGAACACGAACTTCGTCTTGCCGTCCATCAGGCCGGCGCCGTGCGCCGTCTTCATGAAGATCGGCAGGTCGGCGAACAGCAGCGACGAGAAGATCAGGTCCGGCTTGGCCGACTTGAGGGCCGCCACGTGCGAGGTCAGGTCGAGCGTGCCGACCTTCGGCCACTGGTCGGCGACCAGCCTGGTCTCGACGCCGAACTTCTTCAGCAGGGCCTGGAACGCAGCGAAGTTGTTGCGGCCGTAAGAGTAGTCCGGGTTGATGCCGGCGATGGTCGCGAACTTGCCCTTCCAGTGCTTGATCGCGAGCAACGAGCTCATCACCGCCTCGCACTCGTTGTCGGTGCTTCGAAAGACGTAGCGCGGATTGGTCATCGTCTCCTTGACGCCGTCCTGGGTGGTGCCGTCCCAGAACACCAGGAGCGCCTTCATCTCCTCGGCGACCGCGCCCATGGCAAGGCTGACGCCGGACGAGACGACGCCCTGCACGCAATCGACCTTGTCCTGCAAAACCAGCTTTCTCAGCCGCTCGATCGAATCCTTGGGGTTGGTCTCCTCCTCGACGATGAGCTCGACCTTGCGGCCGGCGATACCACCCGCGGCGTTGATGCGTTCCACCGCGAACGTCGTGCCGCGCAACCCGCATTCGCCGATGGTGCCGACGACGCCGGCCTTCGGGGCGATGATGCCAATCCTCAGCGGCTTGTTCTGGGCCAGCGCGGGGACGCCAAGGAAGCTCTGCGCGACGAGCGCCGCGCCCGCGCCGCCGATGCTCTGGATGACCTGTCTGCGAGTGGTTGCCATGTCGTCTCCTGTGTCGTTGTGGTCGTTGCAGTCAGATGTCGGTTCGCTCGGCGTCGACCGAGCGGCGCTCGCCCATGTTGAATCGGCCGTCGTAGATCGGCCGCGCCGCCGTGGTCGGGCCCGGGTACTGGACGAACACCATCTCGCCGCCGGTCTCGGTGAAGAGCTCGTCCTCGTAGTGCGGGTCGGAATAGAACACCATCGTGCCCGGCCCGTAGGTCTTCGCGCCGAGTCGGAACTCGCCGCTCAGGATGTACCAGACCTGCGCAAAGTCGTGGCGATGCAGCGGGTGGTGACCGCCCGGCTCGTAGCGGACGATGCCGGCATTCGGCTCGGTCGGCCGCTCGGGCCGCGGATGAAACAGCATCTTGCCGGTCTGCCCCGGCCAGCGGATGGTCTCCCATTCGCGCTCGTCGCGATGCACGTATTCGGCGGGTCGGTGCGGGCTCTCGACTCTTGCGTTCATGGCGTCTCCTCTGAAATGGCGATCGCTTCCTCGCCCAGGCGGGCGCCGTCGCGATCGAGAGCCGCGCGGACCGCCTGGCCTGGAAGCGCGCGCGGCTGGATGCCGGACTCGAGAGACATCGCCGCCGCGTGTCCGATCGCGTGGCCGTAGGAGAAGCACTGCGCGGTCACGCGCGCCGAGGCCACGGCCTCGTGTTGCGCCGAGAGGCACCGACCCGCGGTGAGAAGGCCGTCGCCGCGGCGCGGCACGAAGCAGCCGAAGGGCACCTCGTACCAGTCGTCGAGCAGCCACTCGACGCGCGGCCTGACCCCGGAATGCAGCTCGATGGGCCAGGGCGAGCGGGCGATCGCGTCCGCGAACTTGCGCCCGGCGAGGATGTCGGCGTTGGCCAGCGTGGCGACGCCGCGCGCCTGCCGGGTCTGGCGCACGCCGACCTGAACGCCGGTGTCGACGACGTAGGCGTTCTCGCAGCCGGCGAGGTGGTCGCGGAAGAAGCGCGCGTACTCGCGCACCTGCAGCCGGCCCTCGAACTCGGCATCGGTGAAGTCGCGCGCGAAGAGGGTGTTCAGCTCGCGCCCGTCGGCGCCGACGACGCGGGTGCAGTTGCACAGCAACTCGCCGGGCCGGGTGGTCGGAAAGAGCCAGATCTTCGAGCGCGGCAGGGCGTAGCCCTTGCCGTGGTGCTCGCGCAGGAGGGCGGATACCGGCTCCGGCATGATCGTGTCGTCGCCGTAGGCGGCGCGAAAACGGCCGACATCGACTGCGCCGAGGCGAAAGATCATGGTCGGGTTCTGGACCGCGCCATCGGCGCCGATGAACGACTCGAAGCCCGACATCGCGACCAGATCGGCGTCGCCGCTGGCGTCGATCGCGAGCCGCGCGCGCAGCTCGATCGGCCCTTCCTTCGACCAGGCGACGACGCCGGTGACGCGGTCGCCGTCGAGCAGCGTGCCGGTGACGACCGAATGAAACAGGACGCGGACGCCGGCTTCGCGCAGGAGGTGATCGGCGGCCTCGCGCCACATCAGCGGGTCGTGCACCCGCGTCCAGGTCTTGCCGTAGCGCAGCGGCGGTGTCAACCCGCCACGCGACTCGAGCAGGCGAACGAACTCGTCGGCAAAGCCGAACACCACCTGGCGCGGCCCGGCGCCGGCGTGCTCGCTCGCCTCGTAGAGGCCGCAGACGGTTCCCGACATGCCGGCGACGGCGCCACCACCGCAAAATCCGTAACGCTCGACGAGGACAACGTCGAGGCCGAGGCGCGCCGCGGTCACGGCAGCGGCGACGCCGGCCGCGCCGCCGCCGGCGACGACGACGTCGGCGCCGATCCGCATCGTCGCGCGGCGGTCGCCGCTGGCACTCATGGGTGCACTCTACGGCCTTCGGCCGGTCCCGCCGAGCGGGAACGAGCCCCTTCGGGCGGCCAGGCGAGGCTCATGCCGGAACCACCGTGGCGCGGGTGAAGCGGGCGATCGCGTCGAGCAGGCGATCGCTCGCCTTGGCGGCGCGTTCGTCGTTGCCGGCGGCAATGGCGCGGGCGATGTCGGCGTGCAGCTTGGCCGTCAACGGCATGTCGGCGGCCTGCTTGTAGTGGATGAACCAGAAGCGGCGCGACAGCGAATGCATCAGGCTCATCGCATTAGCGGCGAACTCGTTGTGCGCGGCGGCCGAGCACAGGACGTTGAAGTCGCGGTCGATGCGCATGAAGGTGAGGTCGTCGTTCGCCTTCGCGGCCGACTCGAACGCCGCGGCGAGGGCGCTGAAGCGGTCGCGCTCCTCGGCGGTGGCGCGGCGCGCCGCGCTGCGCGCGATCAGCCGCTCGAGCTCGCGCCGCACTTCGAGCAGGCGCAGCTGGCTGGTGACGTTGATGTCGGTGACGAACATGCCGCGGCGCGGAAAGATCGCGACCAGCCGCTCGCGCGCGAGCCGCTGCAGGGCTTCGCGGATCGGCGTGCGGCCGATGCCGAGGCGCGCCGACAGCTCTGCTTCCGAGATCGCGCTGCCGGGCGCGAGCCTGAGCGTGATGATCATTTCCTCGATCTCCGCGTAGGCACGGTCGGTCAGGCTTTGCGCCGGAGCGAGCTCGAGGACGGTGGCGCGGCGGTTCATCCTGGCCTTGACAGCGGAGTGATCGACGTCTAATATATCAGTTGCCAGACTCGCCGCAAGGGGGCGATCCATGATGACCGAACGACAGCGAAACTTCCGCCGCGACTATGTCGCCCAGATCAGCCCCTGGTACAACGGCTTCGTCCACGTCGGCGTGATGTACGCGGCCGGCATCGCGGCGATCTGGTGGTGCGTCTCGCGCATGCAGGGCGCCACCTGGGAGTGGCTGCTCGTCGCCCCGGTGGCGATCGCCGGCAACTTCGTCGAATGGGGAATGCACAAGTACGTGATGCACCGCCTGGTTGATGTCTTCGCGCTGCGCGCGATCTACGATCGCCACACGCGCCAGCACCACCAGTACTTCACCGACGGCGACCCGACGATCGGCACGGTGAAGGAATTCCGCATCGTGTTCTTTCCGTGGCGCGTGCTGATGGTGCTCGCCGTGGCCGGTGGCCTATTCGGCTGGATCGCGTCCGTGCTGATCAATCCGAATGCCGGCTATGTGGTCTTCGTCACCATGATCGGCCACTACATGGTGTACGAGACCTTCCACTTCTGCTGCCACATCCCGGAGAGATCGTGGCTGCGCCACGTCCCGCTCGTCAACACGATCCGGCGCCACCACGCCGCGCACCACAACATGGGGATCATGATGCATTGCAACATGAACCTGACGCTGCCGATCGCCGACTGGGCGATGAAGACGAGCGACCTGAAGCGCGGCCTGCTCGGCCATCTCTTCAACGGCTACGACGAGACCCGCGTCAAGGACGAGCTGAAGCCGGTGATGGCGCGCTTTCGCACCGCGGAGACGCAGGCCGAGCGCTGCACCCTCGACGGGCCGCGCCTCAACGACGAAGAGCTGCTGGTGCTCGGCCGCGCCGGCGGCCGCGCCTGAGCGCAGGTTTCCGGCTTCGCCTCACGCCTGCAGCGGCACCGACTCGCTGTCGCGCAGACCGAGGAACTCCTCGAGGCGGTCGCGTTCGTCGCCCAGGGCGCGCCTGAAGGCGGCATCGCGCGGCGCTGCGCCGACGAAGCGCGTGTCGATCGTCAGCCGCCCATCTCGCGTCGACGCATTCGCCCAGCCGACCACGTTCTCGTGCCAAAGCAGCGGCAGGGCGTAGTAGCCGAGCTTTCGCTTCGGCGCCGGCGTGTAGGCCTCGAAGCGATACGTCCAGCCCCAGAACAGCTCGAAGCGGCGCCGGTCCCAGACGACCGGATCGAAGGGCGCCAGCAGCCGTGCCTGCCCGTCGACGACATATCTTTTCGAGCGCGGGTTCTCGTCCGCCGGCCAGTACCAGGTCGCGCCGTCAATTCGCGCCCCCGCCAGCGAATGGCGAGACGCCGCCAACGCTGCCTGGGTCTCGGCCTGGAGGTGAGGCGCGCCGTAGCGCAGCAGGTAGACCAGCCGGACCAGGCTCGACGCCGGCAACGGCGCGTACTTGCGAACGATCAGGTCGACCAGCGCGGCGGCGCGCGCCTGCCGCGCGGAGGCGCTGTCGTCCAGCGGCAGCGCGTGCTCCGCCGCTTCGTAGATGCGCGTGCCGTTGAGCCGGCGCCGGATGCGCAGCAGGCCCCGGTAGTGCATGTCGTCGAGCAGGTGCGTCGTCGCCGTGCTCGAGCCGCCCCAGGCATTGATGCGGCGGCCGTGCGCGAAATGCTCGGCGACGAGGCGGGGGTGCGTCGGCCCCTGCTCGCGGATGAAGTCGAGGATGGCGGTGGCGCGCTTCTTCGTCTTCGCCGGCCAGGGACGCCTTGCGACGCGCGGATGCATCAGCGCCAGGTGGCGGCGCGGCAGGAAGCCGTAGTTGACGAACGCATCCTCGTCGATCGGCAATCGCGCGTAGCGGCGCTCGAGGTCGCCGGCGCGGTAGCCGGCAACGCGGTGGCGCAGGATCAGGTCCTGCGCGCGCGCCGGCGCGCGGATCGGATCGGCCTGGACGAAGCCGAGCCTGTCGATCGCGCGCGCGAGCGTCGTCGGCTTGAAGAGCGTGCGCGCGACGGCGTAGCGGCGCAGGTCGTCGATCGTCGGTGTCTTGGGCATGTCGGACGATGATGCCGGGTGGAGCGCCGGCGTGCCGGCCACGGCGATCGGGAGGCTGCGCCGAACAAAGCTCTCTACACTTTGCCGGTGGAGGTCTCGCACCTGACCCATGAATTGCCTTCGCTGGCGATGCATTCGCTCGGCGCGGGAGAGGGCGAGCCGGTTGTCCTGCTGCACGGCTGGCCGCAAACGTCGCATGCCTGGCGCCATGTCATGCCTCTGCTCGCTCCGCACCACCGCCTGATCGTTCCCGATCTGCCCGGGCTGGGCGAAAGCTCGGCGCCGCCGGACGGCTACCAGAAGCAGCACCTCGCCGGCCATCTGCTCGAGCTGCTCGATCGCCTCGGTCTCGACCGCTTCCATCTCGTCGGCCACGACTGGGGCGGCCCGACGGCGTTCGCGCTGGCGTGCGCCGCGCCGCAGAGGGTCCGCACGCTGACCGTTCTCGACGTCACCGTCCCCGGCATCGGACCGGACATCTCGCAGGGAGGCCGGCGCTGGCACCATGCCTTTCACATGACGCCCGATCTCCCGGAAGCGCTGGTGCAAGGGCGGGAGGCCGCGTACCTGGGCTGGTTTTTCGAGGCGTTCTGCTGGCAACGCGGCGCGATCGCGCCTGCCGACGTCGCCGAGTACGTGCGCTGCTACAGCCGGCCGGGGGCATTGGCCGCCGGCTTCGGCTACTACCGCGCGATCCCGGACGACGTCGCCGCCAATCGCGCGATCCTCGCTTCCGGGTTTCGCCTGCCGATGCCGGTGCTCGCCCTCGGCGGCGGCCGCGCCGAGGCACGCGGTCGCAGCGACGAGCCGCTCGAGTCGTTGCGCCTGATCTCGCGCCAGGTCGAGGGCGGCACCGTCGCCGACTGCGGCCACTTCATCCCCGAGGAGCAGCCGGCCCTGCTCGCGGCGCGCCTGCTGGCGTTCTTCGCCGCGGCGTAGCCTCAGCGTGCGACCGCCTGATCGTCCTCCTCCTGCTGCAGCGCGAAGATCGACGTGTAGCCCTCGGACCAGTCAAAGGGCGGGACGGACATGAGGGGAGGCTGCGGCTGCATTGACAGAGGGCGGCCGCCCGGCGCGCGACGACGCGTGATCGCGCCGCCGGCGCGACGCGTCGGGATTCCTAGAGCGCGGCCGCCGCCCGCAGCGCGTTCGCCTTGTCCGTCTTCTCCCAGGAAAATTCCGGCTCGTCGCGGCCGAAGTGGCCGTAGGCGGCAGTCTTCTCGTAGATCGGCCGCAGCAGGTTCAGCATCTGGATGATTCCCTTCGGCCGCAGGTCGAAGTGCTCGTGGACGAGCTTCTCGATCTCGTGGTCGGCGATCTTGCCGGTGCCTTCGGTGTAGATCGTCACGTTCATCGGCTTGGCGACGCCGATCGCGTAGGCGACCTGGATCTGGCACTGCCGCGCGATGCCGGCAGCGACGATGTTCTTGGCGACGTAGCGCGCCGCGTAGGCGGCCGAGCGGTCGACCTTCGACGGGTCCTTGCCGGAGAAAGCGCCGCCACCGTGCGGGCAGGCGCCGCCGTAGGTGTCGACGATGATCTTCCTGCCCGTGAGGCCGCAGTCGCCCTGCGGACCGCCGATGACGAAGCGGCCGGTCGGGTTGATGAGGTACTTGGTGTCCTTGAGCCATTCCTTCGGCAGCACTGGCTTGATGATCTCCTCGATCACTGCCTCGATGAAGGAGCTCTTCATCTTGGTCAGCGTCTCGCTTTGGCTCGGGTCGTGCTGGCTCGACAGGACGACGGTGTCGATCGAGTGCGGCTTGCCGTCGACGTAGCGCATCGTCACCTGGCTCTTCGCGTCGGGCCGCAGATACGGCATGCGGCCGTCCTTTCGGAGCTGCGCCTGGCGCTCGACCAGGCGGTGCGCGTAGTAGATCGGCGCCGGCATCAGGTCGGGCGTCTCGTCGCAGGCGTAGCCGAACATCAGGCCCTGGTCGCCGGCACCGGTGTTGAGGTGGTCGTCGCTGGCGTGGTCGACGCCCTGGGCGATGTCGTTGCTCTGCTTGTCGTAGCAGACCATCACCGCGCAGCCCTTGTAGTCGATGCCGTACTCGGTGTTGTCGTAACCGATCCGCTTGATCGTGTCGCGCGCGACCTGGATGTAGTCGACGTGGGCGTTGGTCGTGATCTCGCCGGCGAGGACCACCAGGCCGGTGTTGCAGAGCGTCTCGGCGGCGACGCGCGAGCGCGGATCCTGCTTGAAGATCGCGTCGAGGATGGCGTCGGAAACCTGGTCGGCGACCTTGTCGGGGTGGCCTTCGGAAACCGATTCGGAGGTGAAGAGGAAGTCGTTCGACACGCTGTGCTCCAGTGCTGAGAATTCGAGCGGCCCGCGATGGAAGTCGAGCGTTGCCGGCCGGGGCTCTGGAGGAGCGGCGAACGCTTTAGCAGGATTCTTTTAACGTCGCCCCGCAAGTTGTTCAATAACTCGGCGACCGGCCGATTATAGGAGCCTCGGCCAGCGGAGTACGTCCGCGCCAGCGCCGATCGTCGGGATACGCATGGCCGGCGCGGGTGCGACACCGGAACCGCGGAAATATCTTTGCGGCGCTGTCCGCTCTCGTCGAGAAACGTCGTGATAGGGGGTAGGGCGATCTCAACGCCTGATCCTTGCGACACCGGAGCTCCGAGCACATGAACGCGTCACGATGCAATTCCCTGGTCTGCCAGCTGGCGTTGGTGGTGTTGGCAGGTTGTGGTGGCGGCGGCGGTGGCGGTGCTCCGGTGGCCGTGGCGCCGATGGTCACGTCGCAGCCGGCGAACGTCAGCGTGACGGCCGGCGCTGCCGCGAGCTTCAACGTCGCCGCGACCGGCGACGCGCCGCTGGCCTACCAGTGGCAACGCAATGGCACCGACATCGTCGGTGCGAACGCGACGACCTATGCGATCGCCGCGGCCACCGTCGCCGACAGCGGCGCCACCTTTCGCGCCGTCGTCGCCAACGGCGCCGGCAGCGCCACCAGCAACGCAGCGGTGCTGACCGTCACGCCGGCCGCGCCGGTTCTCACCGTAACCGCGCAGCCCGCCAACACCGCCGTCGTCGCCGGAACGCCGGCCAGCTTCACGGTCGCCGCGACCTGCAGCTCGGGGACGCTGGCGGTGCAGTGGCAGCGGGGCGCCACCGTCGGCGGCGCGCTCACTTTCACCAACCTCGCCGGTGCCGCCGCGCCGACCTACCTGCTCGTCGCCGCGGTGGGCGACAGCGGCGCCCAATTCCGCGCTGCGCTCGACTGCAGCGGTCTCGGCGCCGCCACCAGCACGGCGGCGTTGCTGACCGTGACGGCGCCGGCAACGGCGACGCTCGCGGCGCTCCCGGTCATCGGCCTGCGCGACACGGCCGAGGCGGCGTCGACCAGCGGCATCGTCCAGGACGCGGCT
This sequence comes from Caldimonas sp., assembly GCA_039916285.1. Lineage (GTDB taxonomy): Bacteria > Pseudomonadota > Gammaproteobacteria > Burkholderiales > Burkholderiaceae_C > Schlegelella_A. The sequence continues at coordinate 314 of JBDSLQ010000172.1, read as the reverse complement.
GGCAGCTTCACCTTCTTGACGCTGAACCGCCTCAAGCGGCTCAGCGCCGATCTGTCGACGATCACCGAGGTCGCAGGTGGCGGCGCGCCGGCGGGCTTCGCCGACGGCCCGGCCGCAGTGGCGCGCTTCAGGGCGCCGCTCGGCCTGGCGCAGGATGCGACCGGCATCCTCTACGTTGCCGACACCGGCAACCACCTGATCAGGAAGGTCGCGCTCGACGGCACGGTCAGCACGCTGGCCGGATCGCCGGGCATCGCCGGCTTCGCCGATGGCAGCGGTGCAGCGGCCCGGTTCGACACCCCGATGGGCATCAC
>JBDSLQ010000171.1:0-4562 GCA_039916285.1 Caldimonas sp. | reverse complement strand
GCGCGCTCTACGTGCCGCAGGTCGGCATCATCAACCCGAGCGAGATGACTCCGGCGGCGTCGATCGAGATCGCCATCTGGGCGGCGGTCGGCGGCCGGGCGACGCTGATCGGCCCGATCGTCGGCGCGTTCTTCGTCAACGGCGCGAAGAGCTGGTTCACGCAGGCGTTTCCCGAGTTCTGGCTGTACGCGCTCGGCGCCATGTTCATCGCCGTCACGCTGTTCCTGCCACAGGGCATCGTCGGCCTGCTGCGCGGCCCGGGGGGCATCGTCGCGTGCCTCCGCAAAAGCGTACGCAAGGAAAAAGGGAGCGCGTCGTGACGCCCGACCTGATGCGTGCCGGTGCCACCGCGCGGCGTGCCGCCGAGGCGCGCGCGATCGCCGCCTCCGCCGGCCGGTCGGGCGGGCGGGAGACGAGCTACTCGCGCGTCGTCCGCCCGGGCGAGGTCGACGTCGCCCACGGCGCCATCCTCTACCTCGACGACATCACCGTCAGCTTCGACGGCTTCAAGGCGCTCGATGCGCTCACGCTCTCGATCAGCGCCGGCGAGATGCGCTGCATCATCGGCCCGAACGGCGCCGGCAAGACGACGATGATGGACGTGATCACCGGCAAGACGAGGCCCGATGCAGGCCAGGCCTTCTTCGGCTCGACCATCGACCTGCTGCGGCTGCGCGAGAACGAGATCGCGGAGGCAGGCGTCGGCCGCAAGTTCCAGAAGCCCACGGTGTTCGAGCACCTCTCCGTGTTCGAGAACCTCGAGCTGGCGCTGAAGGCCGACCGCGGCGTTCGCGCCTCGCTCTTCTTTCGCCTCTCGGGTGCACAGCTCGACCGCATCGGCGAGACGCTCGTCCTCATCCACCTGAAGGAGCACGCGCAGCGAGCCGCCGGCGCGCTCTCGCATGGCCAGAAGCAGTGGCTCGAGATCGGCATGCTGCTGATCCAGAACCCGCGCCTGCTCCTCCTCGACGAGCCGGTGGCGGGGATGACCGACGAGGAGACCGAGCGAACCGCCGAGCTCTTCCTGTCCCTCGAAGGAAGCCACTCGCTCGTCGTCGTCGAGCACGACATGAAGTTCATCCACGCCCTCACGGTCGGCAACCCGGCCAAGAAGGTGACGGTCCTGCACGAGGGCAGGGTCCTCGCCGAGGGCTCGCTCGCCGACGTGCAGGCGAACGAGAAAGTCGTCGAGGTCTATCTTGGCCGGTAGCTTCAAGGTCGAGGGGCTGAACCAGTACTACGGCGGCTCGCACATCCTGCGCAACGTTGCGCTCGAGGCGGCGATCGGCGAGGTCACCGTCATCCTCGGCCGCAACGGCGTCGGCAAGACGACCCTGCTCAAGAGCCTGATGGGCGTGGTCCCGGTCCGCTCCGGCCGCGTCTCGTTCAACGATGCCGACATCACCGCCGAGACGCCGTACCAGCGCGTTCGCCGCGGCATCGGCTACGTGCCGCAGGGGCGCGAGATCTTCAGCCGCCTGACGGTGGGGGAAAACCTGATGATGGGCCTGGCCTGCAAGCGCGGCGGCACGGCGCTGCCGACAGTGCTGTTCGATCTGTTCCCGATCCTGAAGCAGATGCTGAATCGCCGCGGCGGCGACCTCTCTGGCGGGCAGCAGCAGCAGCTCGCGATCGCGCGCGCGCTCGCCGCCGGCCCGTCGCTCCTCGTCCTCGACGAGCCGACCGAGGGCATTCAGCCCTCGATCATCAAGGACATCGGGCGCGTCATCCGCATGCTCGCCGATACCGGCCTGCCGACTGCCGGCGCGCCGCAGCGCATGGCGATCGTCCTGGTCGAGCAGTACTACGATTTCGCCGCCGAGCTCGCCGACCGCTACCTGGTGATGGAGCGTGGCGAGGTCGTTCAGCGTGGCCGCGGCGCCGACATGGGGAGCGAGGGCGTGCGCGCCCGCATGTCGATCTGAGTGGTGGCCGCGTCGCGGTCAGACTGATCAGGTCGCCGAGCGCGTCTGGTTGCGCAGGGTCCGGATCTGGTCGTGGTTGCGCTTGACGCCCTCGAACTGGCGCTGTACCGCGGACGCGATGTCGCCCGGCAGCGATTTCTTGACCGCATCCCGATAGCTGTCGAGCGCCGCGTCCTCGCCGCGCTCGCACTCGTTGAGCGCAGCCTGGTCGCTGTCGCCGGTCAGCATGGCCTTGACGTTCACCCAGCCGCGGTGGATCGTGCCGGTGACGCTGCTGCTTTTTTCGGCCTTGCCGCCGAGCTTCATGACCAGCGCCTGCAGCTCGCCCGCAGCCTTCCGGCACTCGTCGGCGCGGCTCGTGAGGACCCCTCGCAACTGAGTCGACTTGACGTGCTCGGCGCAGGTGCGAAAGCCGTACTCGCCGTCCTTGCTGGTCTCGATCAGGTCGTTGAGGGTATCGATCACGTCGTCGTTGCTCATCGCGTCGTCATTGCTCATGGGTCATCTCCTGCGGGTGGTGTGGTTCCATGCGTAGCAGTCCGCATGCCTGCCGAGGCCACAATGCCGTCCCGGCCTGCGCCAGAGGATTCCCCACGATGCTCACCGTTCACCACCTCAACAACTCGCGCTCGCAACGCGTCCTCTGGCTGCTCGAGGAATTGGGCGTGCCTTACGAGATCCAGAAGTACCAGCGCGACGCCAAGACCATGCTGGCGCCCCCCGAGCTCACCCGCGTCCATCCGCTCGGCAAGTCGCCGGTCATTACCGATGGCGCCGTGACCGTCGCCGAAACGGGCGCGATCGTCGAGTACCTGCTCGAGAAGCATGGCGCCGGCCGCCTGATCCCTCCCGCCGGCACCGAGGAACGGCGCCGCTTCACCTACTGGCTTCACTTCGCCGAGGGGTCGGCCATGCCGCCGCTGCTCCTGAAGCTGATCTTCGACCGCATCGGCAGCGGCCAGGGCATGCCGTTCTTCGTCAAGCCGATCGCGCGCAGCATCGCTGCGAAGGCGAAAGCGCGGATGGTCGAGCCGAACCTGAAGCGTCAGCTCGATTTCATCGAGGGCGAGCTGACTCGCACCGAATGGTTCGCGGGAGCGGAATTCAGCGCCGCCGACATCCAGATGAGCTTTCCGGTCGAGGCCGCGGCGATGCGAGCCGGCCTCGATGCGAGCCGGCCGAAGCTGTTCGCGTTCCTGAAGAAGATCCACGCCCGGCCGGCCTACCGGCGCGCTCTCGAGCGCGGCGGCCCTTACAGCTTCGCCAACGACTGAGCGGTGCCGTCCGCGCTCAGCGCGGCGTCGAGTCGCTCGACGGCGATGCCGGATCGAAGCGGGCGGCTTGCCGCGCTGGCCGCGAACCGCCGTCGCGCGGCAGCTTCGCGCCACCGGCTGCACGCCCGTCGCCGGCAGCGCCCGTCTGTGCCACGGCCGCCGGCGCCATCGGCACCGGTCCCGCCGGCTGTGGCGCGTCCAGCAAGGCGACCATCGGGCTCCTGATCGAGGCGGCGAAGGTGATCACGTTCTTGCCGGCATCGAACGGAAGCTTGCGACGCGGATTGGCGCCGTGCGCCATCAGGAAGCGGACGGTATCGGCCTGGGCTTCGGCGTTGACGAGGTAGCCGGGCAACAGTACGCGCTGCAACGGCACCCATGACATTTGCGCGCCGCGGCTCGGCGGCGCGAGATTGGCGAGCTGCGGCAGCTCGTAGAGCCACCATTCGAGCGCCGCCCAGTGGCTGGTTCGCAGCGCCTCCTCGAAGCCCATCGGCAAGCTGCCGTCGTAGTGGTCGAGGGCGGCGCGCGGCGAATGGCCGGCGACCTCGAGCTCGCGGCCGAAGCGCGTCACGAGCACGTCGGGGTCGAGCGCCTCGAGGGGGCTGAAGGAGAGCGCGCCCGGCTGCAGCTTGCCGCGATCGAGCCAGCCGACGAGAACCCGGTCGAGGCCGGCGGCGCGCGCGTTGCGACAGCTGAGCATGCGAAAGACGTCGTGGCGGATCGAGCGGGGGTCGTTGTCGGCCAGGTAGACCATCGCCTTGAGGATTTCCGGCGACGCCGAAGGGAAGTTCGGGCAGGCGTCGACCTCGGCAAGGTCCTGCAGCGGCGCACGCGCGCAGCGTTCGAAGCCGGCGCCCTTGTCGATCAGCTCGGGCAGCGCGCGCCAGAGGCGGGCGTCGCGTGTCGCGGCGGTGAGGGGGCAGTCCTGCAGGCCGCTGTTGGCGATGTCGGCCGCGCGGATGCTGCCTGCAACGAACTCGCAGCGGCCATTGAGCGCGCGCTGCACGCTGTTGAGCAGGGTGCACGGCGTCGGGTCGTCCTCGGTCAGCTTGGCGTGGACGTGCTTGGCCATCTCCCAGGTCATGCTCGTGTCGGTGGCGATGCCGACGGCGGTGAGGATGAGGCCCGGCGCGGTACAGCCGGCGAGTGTCGTCGCGCCGAGGGCGATGGCGGCGAGCGGAGCGGCGAGGCGGAGGGCGCGAAGCATGTGCAGGGTGCGGCGGTGGCGCTGCCGGCGCGTGCAGGATGCGCAGGCCGAACGAGCGGAAAAGATCTTAGGCACGGGTTCGGGCCCAAGTCTGTGAACAAACGCCTCGATGCGGGGCCAACTCGTAACACGATGTGCATTGCGACGCGGTCC
>JBDSLQ010000170.1:0-3447 GCA_039916285.1 Caldimonas sp. | reverse complement strand
CGGTCGGCGTAAAGCATGTCCTGCAGCCGGTCGATCTCGGCGGCGAGCGCCTCGACGGCGGCCTGGTCGGTTGCCTTGTCGCCGCTCGAGAACGGCTTGGCGCCCGCGTCGACGGCGGCGAGGTCGAAGCGCCGGGCGCGCTTGGGCGTCGGCGCGGCCGGCGTTGCGCTGGCGTACTGGAAGTCCGCGAGTCGCGCGCCCGTTTTCTTCGCCACGTTGTCTCCGCTACCGAGGTCCCGGCACCACGCCGATTGACGTAGACGTCAATCGCAGTGTAGCGCCCGGTCCGGCGCGGATCAGGCGGCCGCAGGGGCGGGCCGCCACCTGGCGCAAGCGATCAGCGACGAGCCCAGTGGCCCTCGCGCAAGTGCCAGCGGCGATCGTGCTGAACCCAGTGGTGCGGCTGCCAGGCGTAGCCGGGTCGGGCACGTTCGTAACGGCCGCCGACCCACGCGTGGCGGCCGCCGCGCCAGCCCCAGTAGCCGTCGATCCAGAGGGCGCCGGCGAACGGCGGTGCAGGAGCGGCTTCGTAGTAGGGCGCGGGCGGCGCGACGTCCGCAACGACGACTTCGCCTGCCGGGCCATACCCCGGCCCGTATGCGGGCCCGTAGGCGCCATAGGGCCGACCGATCGGGGCGACGACGCACGCGGAGAGCGCGGCGCTGCAGGCAGCCGCGAGGGCGAGGGTTCGATACGACATGGCGGATCTCCGTGAAGGCACAGGCGCGCGCAGGCGCCACATACCTTCAACCGGCAATCCGGATGCGTCGATGACGGTTCGAAGCGCGCTTTACAGTCCTTTTCGTGCCGCACACGTTAGTTCGCCAAAAGTGCATGATGACGGCCCGCGTTCGCAGGAGAAGTTCATGGCCCGCTTCCTCGCCGTCTGCCTGACCGCCGCCATCGCCTTCGGCACGAGCCTGCCGGCTTCGGCGCAGGGGCAGGCGCAGGCGCAGGCGCAGGCGGTTTCCACCGCCGATGCGAATGCGGCGCGCACGGTGGTCAGCGCCCAGCTCGCGGCCTTCGCGAACGACGACGCCAAAAGCGCGTTCTCGTACGCGGCACCCTCGATCCGCGCGATGTTCGGCACGCCCGAACGATTCCTGGCGATGGTTCGTGCCGGCTACCCCGTGGTCCATCGGGCCGTGGGCGCTACCTTCCTGATTCCGCTTCGCATCGATGCCGATCTCGTTCAGGGCGTTCACCTCACCGATTCCGCCGGCGAGCTGTGGCTTGCGACCTACTGGCTCGAGCGCCAGCCAGACGGCAAGTGGCGCATCGCCGGTTGCGACGTGCAACGCGCGACCGGCAAGACGATCTGAGCTCGCGCGCACGCGGAACATGAGCTTCCTCGCGGTCGACATCGGCAACACGCGCCTGAAGTGGGCGCTCTACGAAGCTCCGCTCCCCGGCGCCCGCATGGCTGCCCACGGTGCGGTGTTCCTCGAGGCGATCGACGATCTCGCCGAGGGCCAGTGGCGCGATCTGCCGGCGCCGTCGAGCATGCTCGGCAGCTTCGTCGCCGGCGAGGGCATCCGGCGCCGCGCCGAAGCGCAGCTCGAGGTGTGGGACGTGGAGCCGCGCTGGGTGGTGAGCAGCGCCGCGGCGTGCGGCGTCGTCAACGGCTACGACCACCCGACCCGGCTCGGCGTCGACCGATGGGTCGCGCTGATCGGCGCGCGCCACCGGATCGTGGCGCGCGGCGCGCCGCGGCCGATCCTCGTCGTCATGGTCGGCACCGCGGTGACCGTCGATGCCCTCGACGCCGAGGGCCGCTTTCTCGGCGGCCTGATCCTGCCCGGCTTCGGCCTGATGCTGCGCGCGCTGGAGATGGGAACTGCGGGGCTGAAAGCGCCGACCGGCGAGGCGGTCGAATTTCCGACCAACACCAGCGACGCGTTGATGAGCGGCGGCGCAGACGCGATCGCGGGCGCGGTCGAGCGCATGCATCGAAAGCTCCTGAACCGCTCGGGCCAGGAGCCGGCGCTGCTGATGAGCGGCGGCGCTGCGGTCAAGCTCCAGTCGATCAGCGATCTGCCGTTCGAGACCGTGGAGACGCTGATCTTCGACGGCCTGCTGCAGCTGCAGGCGAAGCGACTGGTGACTTAGCGGAGAGCGCTACAAGATATACCGGGAGAGGTCCTCGTTCCTCGCCAGGTCGGCCAGCTTGGCGTCGACCGCGCGCGCATCGATGCGCACTGTCTGGCCCGCGCGGTTGGGTGCGTCGAAACTCACCTCGTCGAGCAGCTTTTCCATCACCGTCGAGAGCCGGCGGGCGCCGATGTTCTCGGTGCGCTCGTTGACGTCGAATGCGATCTGGGCGAGGCGCCGGATCGCGTCGGGCGCAAGCTCGAGCGTCACGCCCTCGGTGGCGAGCAGAAGCTTGTACTGCTTGACCAGGCTGGCATGCGTCTGCGTCAGGATCGCCTCGAAGTCGTCGACCGAGAGCGAGCCGAGCTCGACGCGGATCGGAAAGCGTCCCTGCAGCTCGGGGATCAGGTCGCTCGGCTTGGTGAGGTGGAACGCCCCCGAGGCGATGAACAGGATGTGGTCGGTCTTCACCATCCCGTACTTGGTGTTGACGGTTGTTCCCTCGACGAGTGGCAGCAGGTCGCGCTGCACGCCCTGGCGCGAGACGTCGGCGCCCTGAGTCTCCGAGCGCGAGGTGACCTTGTCGATCTCGTCGATGAAGACGATGCCGTTCTGCTCGGCGTTGGCGAGCGCGGTCGACTTGACGTCGTCGTCGTTGACGAGCTTGGCGGCCTCCTCGTCGACGAGGACCTTCTGCGCCTCGGCGATCTTCATCTTGCGCGCCTTCTTCTTCGCGCCGCCGAGGTTGGCGAACATGCCGCGCAGCTGCTCGGTCATCTCTTCCATCCCGGCCGGACCCATGATCTCCATCGAGGGCTTCGGCTCGGCGACCTCGATCTCGATATCGCGATCGGCGAGCAGGCCCTCGCGCAGGCGCTTTCGCATTACCTGACGCGCCGTGTTGTCGGCCGACGGCGAGGGCGCGAGGCCGAAGTCGCTGCGCGCGCCCGGAACGATCACCTCGAGGATGCGCTCCTCGGCGGCGTCCTCGGCGCGTGCGCGCTGGCGCTTCATCGCCGTCTCGCGCTCCTGCTTGACCGCCATGTCGACCAGGTCGCGGATGATCGAGTCGACGTCCTTGCCGACGTAGCCGACCTCTGTGAATTTGGTCGCCTCGACCTTGATGAAGGGCGCGTCGGCGAGCCGCGCCAGACGGCGCGCGATCTCGGTCTTGCCGACGCCGGTCGGGCCGATCATGAGGATGTTCTTCGGCGTGATCTCGCCGCGCATCGACTCGTCGACCTGCTGGCGGCGCCAGCGGTTGCGCAGGGCGATCGCGACAGCGCGCTTGGCCCCGGACTGGCCGACGATGTGTCGATCGAGCTCGGAAACGATCTCCTGCGGCGTCATGCTGGA
>JBDSLQ010000169.1:0-5554 GCA_039916285.1 Caldimonas sp. | reverse complement strand
GCCGCCGGCTGCCAGCGCATCAGGCGCCGCTCGATCCGGCCGACGCCGGCGTCGAGGGCCAGCGCGAACGCGGTCAGGACGAGGATGCCGGCCATCACGGTGTTGATGTCGAATGCGCCCTCGGCCTGCAGGATCAGGTAGCCGACGCCACGCGAGCTGCCGAGGTACTCGCCGACCACCGCGCCGACGAAGGCCAGGCCGACGCTGGTGTGCAGCGAGCTGAAGACCCAGCTCGTCGCGCTCGGCAGGTAGACGTGGCGCAGCAGTTGACGCTGCGACGCGCCGAGCATGCGTGCGTTGGCCAGGACGACCGGGCTGACCTCCTTGACGCCCTGGTAGACGTTGAAGAAGACGATGAAGAAGACCAGCGTCACGCCGAGCGCCACCTTGCTGGCGATGCCGAGGCCGAACCAGACCGCGAAGATCGGCGCCAGGATGACGCGCGGCATGCTGTTGAGCGCCTTGATGTAGGGATCGGCGATGGCGCCGGCCATCGGGCTCAGGGCGAGCCAGAGTCCGAAGCCCAGGCCGAGCAGGGTGCCGATCGCGAATGCGAGCACGGTCTCGAGCAAGGTCACCCAGAGGTGCTGATAAATGTCGGCGTTGACGACGAACCAGGTCCAGATCCGGCCGAAGATCTTGACCGGCTCGCCGAAGAAGAACGCCGCCTGGCGGTCGTTCTCGAACATGAAGTTGGGCAGCAGGCCGGGCGTCGTCAGCAGATGCCAGACGACGAACACGGTGACCAGCAGGCCGGCCTGCCAGACGCGCAGGTATTTCATGGCCTCATGCCGCAAGCTGCTGGCGATAACCGGTCAGCACTTCCTCGCGCAGCACCGACCAGATCGCCTGGTGCAGCTCGACGAAGCGCGGCGTCGAGCGGACTTCGGCGACGTCGCGCGGCCGCGCGAGGTCGATCGCGAATTCGCCGATCGGGTGCGCCGCCGGCCCGGCCGACAGGCAGACGACGCGGTCGCTCATGGCGATCGCCTCGTCGAGGTCGTGGGTGATGAAGAGGACGGCCTTCTTCTTCGCCTGCCAGAGGTCGAGCAGCTCGTTTTCCATCAGCTGGCGCGTCTGCACATCGAGGGCCGAGAACGGCTCGTCCATCAGCAGGATGTCGGGATCGAGGACGAGCGTCTGCGCCAGGCTGACGCGCTTTCTCATGCCGCCCGAGAGCTGGTGCGGGTAGCGATCGCCGAAGCCGCCCAGGCCCACCCGGCGCAGCCACGCCTCGGCCTCGCTGCTGGCGTCCGCCACGCCGCGGAACTCGAGCCCGGCCATCACGTTCTGCAGCGCCGTCCGCCAGGGCATCAGGCTCTCGGTCTGGAACATGTAGCCGGCACGCCGGTTGATCCCTTCGAGCGGCAAGCCGAAGACATCGACGCTGCCGACGCTCGGCGCCAGCAGCCCGGCAGCGACGTTGAGGAGCGTGCTCTTGCCGCAGCCGGTCGGGCCGACGACCGAAACGAACTCGCCGGCGCCGACGCGAAGCGTCACGTCGCGCACCGCCGTGTAGCGCGCATTTGCATCGCCCCTGGCGACGAATGTGCAGGCGACGCCGCTCAATTGCAGCGCGGTGGCTGGGCCGATGGTCGTGTTCAGGATCTCTGCCCGGTGCGGCCGCCGCGCCGAACTTGCGCGAGGGGCCACCGGACAGTTTATTCGCCCGCCTGCTTCACCGAGCCGGGCATCGGCAAACGTCCCCGGTCAGCGTGCCTGGAAGTGGTTCGCGATCACCCACTGGGCGACCGACCTTCCCAGGGTCGCACCGTCCACCACCGAGAAGCGGAAATGCATCCCGCCGGCGATACGCGCCATCGCGATCTCGTCCAGCCATGCCGTCGTCGACGTGTAGCGACGGGTCGTGCCGGTCACCGTGCTGTTCATGTCGAACGTGACGTTGGGCGTTCCGTAGTAAACGCGGACGAGTTCGGACATCCCCCCGTAGACGCAGCTGTGCGCCGCCGGGTACTCGGGATGGTTCGGCGTGGCGACGTGCGGCGTCCAGGTCGGATCTGCCGTCGTCGCGGCGTTGCCGTCGCCGTCGAGCGTGATCGCGCTCGTCGGCCGCCAGAAGAGATGGTGGTACTTCGAGTCGAAGCAGGCATTGCCGGCGTCCGCTTGGATCACCCACGCCATCGCCAGCAGGCGAGCGTGCTCGGCCAGGCTGCGGTTCGTCATGGCGAACGTTCTCATCGTGCGCGGGTTCAAGGTGGCCGGCGACTCGGTATTGAAGCGCGCCAGCTCGGTCTGGTCGGCGGTACGCGTCGTGCTGAGCGTCGAGGCGAGCGCCTTGGTCTCGTTGACGTCGGCCGCGTACTGGGCGCTGGTCAGGGCCGGCGGCCCGGGGGCGCGGAACTGGGCCGTGCTGGTCAGCGAAAACGGCCTGATGAAGGCATTCGGGCGACCGACCGGGTTGACCCCCCGGAACTGGCCCGGGTTGGTGCCCGGAACGAAGGCGGCGAGCGCGACCGAGCGCCCGTCGTTGGCACGCAGGCCCAACACGCCCGCGGCGACCTGGGCGCCCACGGCCACGCCCTGGGTCTTCGCCGGGCTGTCGGGAATCGCTGCCAGGTCGGCGTCGTAGGCAGCCTGGTACTGCGCGCTGCGGTTGGGAAAGAGGCCGAGCAGGACACGGTAGGCCGCCGAGACCACCGCTGCCTCCTGGGAAGCAGTCGCGGCGACCGGCGCCGGCGTGATCGCGAAGGGCCGGTGCGTGCCGACGATGGCCATCACCGAGTCGTAGACGGCGACCTGGACGGTGGCGAGGTCGACGGCGCTGTTCGGCCGCTGCTCCTCGGGCGTCCCGATCGCCGCCGCCGGCACGTTGATGGTGGCGGTGGCAACTTCGTTCCAGCGAGAGACGGCGTTCGGGCCGACGACCGTGATCGTCACCGGCGTGTCGACGGGCTCGTCGCTGCCGCCACAGGCACTCAGCACGAAGGCGATGCAGCTGACGGCCGAGATGGCCAGGTTCAGGGCGGGTCGACGGGTCATGGCTTGTCCTCGTGAGGTCCTTGCAAAGCCGCCCTCCGAAGAGAGTCCGCCTCGAAGATTTACGCCGGCTGACACCCAGCCGCAGGTCGGAAAGTCGGACACTAGTCACAGTGGGGGGTTACGACATGAACGTTCCACGAAAGAACGCCGAAGCATTGCCGAAGCGGGGGCTCCAGGCCGGCGAGCTCGGCCCGTTTTTCGATGCTCGCGTTCGCGCCTGGCGGTTCGACGGCTTCGAGCTGGACCTGCGGCGTGGCGAGCTGCATCGGCAAGGGGGCGCACCGATTCCGTTGCGACCGAAGGCCGAGGCCCTGCTGCGCCTGCTTCTCTCCGAGCCCGGTCGCCTGTTCAGCCGCGACGAGCTCATCGCGTTCATCTGGCCGGCGACCGTCGTCACCGACGATTCGCTGGTGCACTGCGTCGGCGAGCTCCGTGCCGCCCTCGGCGACCACGGCCAGCATCTGGTCCGAACGGTGCCGCGCCGCGGCTACCGGCTCGAGACCACGGCGGTGCCGGTGTTCGATCCTCCTGCTGCAGAACCACCGCACGCGGCGAACGAGCCCGAGCCCGAGCGTCCGCGTTCCGAGGGTTTCCTCGCGTGGCCCCGTGCCGTCGGGTCGCGCTCGACGGGGATCGTCCTGGCCGGACTGATGGCGGTGCTGGTCAGTGCCCTCGCCTGGACCGGCCCCGCGCCCAAGGCCCGCTTCAGCATCGACGACGAAATCGCCGCCCGGGCGACGGTCGCCGTCCTGCCGTTCGCCGCCCCGGCCGACGCGGCGGCCTTGCGCGACGTCGCCGATGCCGCCGCCGAGGCGATTACCGCGCAACTGTCCACGCGCATGGGGATGCGCGGCATCGGCCGGGCGTCGACCGCCGCTTACGACGGTTCAGCGCCATCACTGGCGCAGATCGCCAGGACGCTCAAGGCGACCCACGTCGTGACCGGCCGGGTGGCGCCCTCGGCCACTGGCGAGCGCGTTGTTATGGACCTCCAGCTCGCCGCGGTGGCCAAAGGCGAGGTGATCTGGGCCCGGCATTACGAATCCGCCGTCGCCGACAGGGCCACCCTGAGCGCCGATGTCGGACATCACGTTGTCAATGCGATGCGCCATCGCCGCGGCCAGGGCGACGACGCCCAGCCGTTTCTCCCCGATGGGCAACGCGACGCGGCCGACCTCACCTTGATGGGCTGGATGGACCTCGACCGGCGCAGGTCGCTCGAAGACGTGCGGCGCGCGCGAGCCCGTTTCGAGATCGCTTTGCGTGCGGATCCTCGATCGGTCATTGCAACGAACGGGCTGGCCTCCTCCTACCAGATGGAACGCCACCAGCCCGGCAATCCGATGAGTGCCGATCAGGTGCTCGAGCACGAGCGGGCCGTCGAGCGAGCCCGCGACCTCGCTCCCGAAGACTCGACCGCACTGCTGGGCTGGGGAAACATGCAGGTCCTGCGCGGCCGGGCCGACCTCGCCTTGCCCGCGTTCGAGAAGGCCTCCCGGCTCGTGCCGAGCTATCCGAGCGGCCACGTCGCCATGGCCCAGGCGAAGCTCATGCTGGGCCGCAGCGACGAGATCCAGGCACTGGCCGACCGCGCCATCGAGCTCGGCGCCGGCGACCCGCGACGGGTCAGCGTCGCCTACACGCTGGCCGCCGAGGCCGCCTTGATGCGCGGCGAGGACGAACGCGCCTACGACCTGGCTCGCCGCGCAGTCGCCGCGCAGCCGTCGAATCTCAACGCGATCGGCGTGCTGGCCGCCCTCGACGCGCTCGCCGGCCGAGACGCTGAGGCAGCGAAGGGGGCCGCCGCGCTTCTCAGGCTCTGGCCGACGGCCACGGTGGCACGCTACGACGAGCTGCGCCCATCGACTCACCCCGCGTACCGGGAGCAACGGGCACGCCTGTACGAAGGCCTGCACAAGGCCGGCCTGCCGCAACGCTGAAGCGGTCAGCCCCTCGGATACTTCGCGTTGGCGCGCTTGACGTAGTCGTTGGTGTAGATCGCGCCGAGATCGATCTTGGCGTTGGCGATCTCGGTGTCGATGCTGGCGAGCGCGCGCCGCGCCGTCTCGGGGCCGGCCTCCGGAAACATGCCGTCGGGCGAGAGCGCGCCCTTGGCGGCGAGGAAGGCATCGATGTAGACGGCGCGGTCGCCGAGCAGGTAGCTCTCCGGCACCGCCTTGATGATGTCGCCCGCGCCCGCGCCCTGGATCCACTTGTCGGCGCGGACGATGGCGTTGGCGAGCGCCTGCGCGGTGTTCGGATTCTTGTCGAGGAAGCTCTGCTGTGTGTAGAGGCACCCGGCCGGCATCGGCCCGCCGAAGATGCGCTCGGCCTCGGCGACGACGCGGGTGTCGGAGACGATCTTCAGGTCGCCCGAGCGGGCAAGCAGGGTGATCACCGGATCGAGGTTGGAGATCGCGTCGATCTGACCGGAGCGCATCGCCGCGACGGCGCCGCTGCCGGCGCCGACGCCGATGATCGAGACGTCGCCGGGCTTGAGCCCCGCCTTGGCGAGGACGAAGTTGGCGAGCACGTTGGTCGACGAGCCCGGCGC